>NZ_JAIRBP010000003.1:0-167525 GCF_021151495.1 Halomonas sp. IOP_31
GCAAGGATTGGGCTTTGATGAATTGGGCCATCTCACCCCATCATGACGCCTCGTATCCGCTTCCTGTTCAGCTGGGCGCCCCCGTCGAGCCCGCGTTTTGCCTCGGGCTTCCTTCAGATTCTCCCTCGCGAGAGACACCCTTGCCGTTCGGCTAGCACTTCCCCTTGTCGGGCGTGCAGGGGACTTCCACCCAGGTCATCCCGGAGCACCACCTCCGGGAACAGTGCCAGTCAGGCACTGCGCGCCATGCCTGGCGCACGACAAAAAAATACCCCGTGGCGGCCCACGGGGTATTCATTGGCGGCGCCTTGGCGGATCAGCGCTTGCCGCCCATGCGGCGCAGCTGATCGAGGGTGCGCAGCTTGGCCACCGCCTCGGCGAGCTCGGCCGCGGCCCGGGTATAATCCAGGTCCGACTGTTGCTCGTTGAGCGACTTCTGCGCCTCCTGGCGCGCCGACTCGGCCTCGGCCTCGTCAAGATCGCGCGCGCACCGCACTGTCGGCGAGCACCGATACCAGCGTCGGCTGGACTTCGATGAAGCCACCGTCGACGTAGTAGATGCTCTCCTCGCCATCCTCGCCGAGGATCCGCAGCGGACCCGGCTTGAGCTCGGTCAGCAGCGGTGCGTGACCGGGCATGATGCCCAGATCGCCCATCATCCCGGCGGCGACGATCTGGCGGATCTCGCCGGAGAAGATCGAGCGTTCGGCGCTGACGATCTCGCATTGGAAGCTGTTCGCCATACCTTGATCCCCCTGGTGGACGGCTTACTTCATCTTGTTGGCTTTCTCGACAGCCTCGTCGATGGTGCCAACCATGTAGAAAGCCTGTTCCGGCAGCTCGTCGTACTCGCCGTTGAGGATCCCCTGGAAACCACGAATGGTGTCCTTCAGCGACACGTACTTGCCGGGTGCGCCGGTGAAGACCTCGGCGACGAAGAACGGCTGCGACAGGAAGCGCTGGATCTTGCGCGCCCGGTTGACCGACTGCTTGTCCTCGTCGGACAGCTCGTCCATCCCCAGGATCGCGATGATGTCCTTGAGCTCCTTGTAACGCTGCAGCACGTTCTGCACGCCGCGCGCGGTGTCGTAGTGCTCGTCGCCGACCACCAGCGGATCGAGCTGACGCGAGGTGGAATCCAGCGGATCGATGGCCGGGTAGATACCCAGTTCGGCGATCGAACGCGCCAGTACCACGGTGGCGTCGAGGTGGGCGAAGGTGGTCGCCGGCGACGGGTCGGTCAAGTCGTCCGCGGGCACGTAGACGGCCTGCACGGAGGTGATCGAGCCGGTCTTGGTCGAGGTGATGCGCTCCTGCAGCACACCCATCTCCTCGGCCAGCGTCGGCTGGTAGCCCACCGCGGAGGGCATGCGACCCAGCAGCGCCGACACTTCGGTCCCGGCCAGCGTGTAGCGGTAGATGTTGTCGATGAACAGCAGCACGTCGCGGCCTTCGTCGCGGAATTTCTCGGCGACGGTCAGCCCGGTCAGCGCCACCCGCAGACGGTTGCCCGGCGGCTCGTTCATCTGGCCGTAGACCAGCGAGACCTTGTCGAGAACGTTGGACTCCTGCATCTCGTAGTAGAAGTCGTTGCCCTCGCGGGTCCGCTCGCCGACCCCGGCGAACACCGAATAACCGCTGTGCTCGGTGGCGATGTTGCGGATCAGTTCCATCATGTTGACGGTCTTGCCGACACCCGCGCCGCCGAACAGGCCGACCTTGCCGCCCTTGGCGAACGGACAGACCAGGTCGATGACCTTGATGCCGGTCTCGAGCAGCTCGTTGGATGCCGCCTGTTCGGCGTAGGTCGGCGCCTTGCGGTGGATCGGCATGCGCTCGTCTTCGCCGATCTCGCCGGCTTCATCGATCGGCTCGCCGAGCACGTTCATGATCCGCCCCAACGTGGCCTTGCCCACCGGCACGGAGATCGCCGTGCCGCTGTTGGCGACTTCATAACCACGCTTCAAGCCTTCGGTGGAGCCCATGGCGATGGCTCGCACCACGCCGTCGCCCAGCTGCTGCTGGACTTCGAGTACGGTCTCGCTTTCCGAGACCTTCAGCGCGTCGTAGACCTTGGGCACGTCGTCCCGCGGAAACTCTACGTCAATCACCGCGCCGATGATTTGTACGATACGTCCGCTCATCTTGGTTCCTCTTATACCTGCAAATGAAACCTGCTTAGCCTCACCGGCGCGCTATACCGCGGCGGCGCCACTTACGATCTCGGAGATTTCCTGGGTAATGGCCGCCTGACGGGCCTTGTTGTACACCAGTTGCAAATCGTCGATCAGGTCGCCGGCGTTGTCGGTCGCGTTCTTCATCGCGATCATGCGCGCCGCCTGCTCGCAGGCTGCATTCTCGACCACCGCCTGATAGACCTGGGCCTCGACATAACGCTTGAGCAGCTTGTCGAGCAGGTCCTGGGCATCCGGCTCATACAGGTAGTCCCAGCTGTCGGGACGGTTGTGTTCCTCGTCGGCACTCTCGTCGCCCCCCTCGTCGGAAGTGGCCAGCGGCACCAGTTGGCGCACCACCGGCTTCTGCGACATGGTGTTGACGAACTCGTTGTACACCACGTTGATCCGGTCGAGCGTGCCTTCATCGAAGGCGTCGAGCATCACCTTGACGCTACCGATCAGATCCTTCGGCTCGGGCGACTCGCCGAGTCCGCTCTTGGCGGCCAGCAGATTGCCGCCATGATTGCGGAAGAAGGTTCCGGCCTTGGCCCCGATAGCGACGAAATCGATCTCGACGCCCTTGTCACGCCATTCGCGGGCGTCCCTGACCAGGGTCTTGAACAGATTGACGTTCAAGCCACCGGCCAGGCCGCGGTCGCTGGACACGACGATGTAACCGATCCGTTCGACCTCGCGCTCGAGGGTGTACGGATGACGGTACTCGGGGTTGGCCCGGCCGACGTGACCGACGACCTTGCGGATCTGCTTGGCATACGGCTGGCTGGCCCACATCCGCTCTTGCGCCTTACGCATCTTCGACGCAGCGACCATTTCCATGGCGCTGGTGATCTTCTGCGTATTCTTGATGCTCCCGATCTGGGTGCGAATCTCTTTTGCAGCTGCCATCGCGATCTACCTTATTCGTGGCCCCCTCAGGGAAATCCCGGGCCCGCGTGAGCAGGCCCGAACGATCACCAGGTCTGAGTAGCCTTGAATTGCTCGACGCCGGACTTGAGACCTTGCTTGATCTCGTCGCTGTAGTCGCCGGTCTGGTTGATCTTGTCGAGCAGCTCGGCATTTTCCGACTTCATGTAGTCGTGCAGCGCGCTCTCGAAGTCCAGCACCTTGCTGACGTCGACATCGTCCAGGAAGCCTTCGTTGGCAGCGAACAGCGACAGCGCCATCTCCGCGACGGACATCGGCGAGTACTGTTTCTGCTTCATCAGCTCGGTGACCCGCTGGCCGTGTTCGAGCTGCTTGCGGGTAGCTTCGTCGAGATCCGAGGCGAACTGCGAGAACGCCGCCAGTTCGCGGTACTGGGCCAGCGCCAGGCGCACGCCGCCACCCAGCTTCTTGATGATCTTGGTCTGCGCCGAGCCACCCACGCGGGACACCGACAGGCCGGCGTTGATCGCCGGGCGGATGCCAGAGTTGAACAGCCCGGTCTCGAGGAAGATCTGGCCGTCGGTGATCGAGATCACGTTGGTCGGTACGAATGCCGAGACGTCGCCGCCCTGGGTCTCGATCAGCGGCAATGCGGTCAGCGAGCCGGTCTTGCCGGTGACTTCACCATTGGTGAACTTCTCGACGTAATCGACGTTGACCCGTGCGGCACGCTCGAGCAGCCGCGAGTGCAGGTAGAAGACGTCGCCCGGGTAGGCTTCGCGGCCCGGCGGACGGCGCAGCAGCAGCGAGATCTGGCGGTAGGCCCAGGCCTGCTTGGTCAGATCGTCGTAGACGATCAGCGCGTCTTCGCCGCGATCGCGGAAGTATTCACCCATCGTGCAGCCGGCGTAGGGCGCCAGGAACTGCATCGCGGCCGGGTCGGCGGCGCCGGCGGCGACGACGATGGTGTGCTCCATCGCACCGTGCTCTTCGAGCTTGCGCACCACGCTGGCGATGGTCGACTGCTTCTGGCCCACCGCCACGTAGATGCAGGTAACGCCCTTGCCCTTCTGGTTGATGATGGTATCAACCGCGATGGCGGACTTGCCGATCTGGCGATCGCCGATGATCAGCTCACGCTGGCCGCGGCCGATCGGCACCATGGCGTCGATCGACTTGAGGCCGGTCTGGATCGGCTCGTCGACGGACTGGCGGGTGATCACGCCCGGCGCGACCTTCTCGACCGCGTCGCTCAGCTTGGCGTTGATCTCGCCCTTGGCGTCGATGGGCGTGCCCAGTGCGTCGACCACGCGACCGACCAGCTCGGGGCCCACCGGTACTTCGAGGATGCGACCGGTGCACTGCGCGGTCATGCCCTCTTCGAGCTCCTGGTAGTCGCCGAGCACCACGGCACCGACGTTGTCGCGCTCGAGGTTGAGCACCATGCCGAAGAGGCTGCCGGGGAATTCGATCATCTCGCCGAACATCGCGTCCGCCAGGCCGTGAATCTTCACGATGCCGTCGGAAACGCTGACGATGGTGCCCTGATTACGGGCTTCGGATGCGACATCCAGCTTCTCGATACGCTGTTTGATGATGTCGCTGATTTCGGAAGGATTCAGTTGCTGCATGCCATGTCCCTCAAACTCAGACGGAAAGTGAATCGCGCAAGCGGGCCAGTCGACCGCGTACCGAACCGTCGATGACGGTGTCGCCGGCACGCAGGATGACGCCGCCCAGCAGGGCACTGTCCACCTGAGTGGTAATGGATATTTCGCGGTTCAGGCGCTTGGCCAGGGCACTCGCGAGCGTTTCTTGCTGCGTGGCGTCGAGCGGGTAGGCAGAGACGATGGTCACGTCCATGCGCTTCTCCTGCTGCGCCTTGAGCAGTTCGAATTGCTCGGCGATGGCCGGCAGCGCCGCCAGGCGGTTCTTCTGGCCCAGAATCCGCAGGAAGTTCGTCGCTTCCTCGTCGAATGCCTCACCGCCGACGCCGACGATCACATCGGCCTTGTCGTCGCCGGACAACCGGGGGTTGCCCAGCACGCGGGATTGCATATCGTCATCGGCGACCACGCGGGCCGCCAATGTCAGCATCTCGGACCAGGCCTTGAGCTGCCCTTGGGCGTGCGCGAACTCGAACGCCGCCTTGGCGTAGGGCCGGGCGACGGTAGACGTCTCAGCCATGGGTCACCTCCTCAGAGCTCGGCGGCGAGCTTGTCGACGAGCTCGCGATGTTTGGCCTCGTCGATGGAGGATTCCAGGATGCGTTCCGCCCCTTCGACGGCGAGTCGCGCCACCTGCGAACGCAGCTCTTCCTTCGCGCGGTTGATTTCCTGCTCGATCTCGGAACGAGCGTTGGCCACCAGCCGCTCGCCCTCCTGGCGGGCGTTTTCGCGCGCCTCCTCGACCAGCTGGTTGGACCGCTTGTGGGCCTGTTCAAGGATCTCGGCTGCCTGTTCCTTGCTCTCGCGCAACGTCTCGTTGGCCTGTTCCTGGGCCACTTCGAGGTCGCGGGCGGCACGGCTGGCAGCGTCCAGGCCATCGGCGATCTTCTTCTGGCGTTCCTGCAGCGCCTGCATGACCGGAGGCCATACGTACTTCATGCAGAACCAGACGAACACCGCGAAGGCAATGGCCTGACCGATCAGGGTTAGGTTCAGATTCACGCCAGCACCTCTCGCTTCACAGGTTTGTGGGTTAACGTCCCGGAAGGTCTTGCGACCGCCCGTGATTTAACCGACAAACGGGTTGGCGAAGGTGAAGAACAGCGCGATACCGACACCGATCATGGTCACGGCGTCGAGCAGGCCGGCGACGATGAACATCTTCACCTGCAGTTGCGGAATCATCTCCGGCTGGCGTGCAGCGCCCTCGAGGAACTTGCCACCCAGAATACCGAAGCCGATGGCGGTACCCAGGGCACCCAGGCCAATCAGCAGAGACACGGCGATAGCGGTCATGCCCAGAACTTGTGCTTCCATGGTTCACTCCAATTTCAAGTCAAGTGGTTTAGCGGGTTACGGGTTAACGGGATTACATGGTTAATGCTCTTCGGTCGCCATGCTCAGATAGACGATCGTCAGCATCATGAAGATAAACGCCTGAAGAACGATGATCAGGATATGGAAGACCGCCCAGGGAAAATATAGCGGCAACTGCCACAGACCGAGCAGGCCAATCAGGATGAAGATCAACTCACCGGCATAGAGGTTACCGAACAGACGCAGCGCCAGCGAAATCGGCCGCGCCAGCAACGTCACCACCTCGAGCAGGAAGTTGGCAGGTATCAGCAGAACTTGAAAAAACTTGTTGGGGGTATTGAACGGATGCAGCGTCAATTCGGCGATAAAACCCGAGACCCCCTTGGAGCGAATCGCGTAGAAGATGATCAACGCGAAGACCGACAGCGACATGCCCAGGGTGACATTGATATCAGTGGTCGGCACCACCTTGAAATACACACTCGATGGGTCGGCGCCGAACATCACACCGACCCTCTGCGCCAGCGTCGGCAGAAAATCGACCGGCACCAGATCCATCAGGTTCATCAGGAAGATCCAGCACAGGATCGTCAATGACAGCGGCGCAATCAGCTTGCTGCGGCCATGAAAGGTCTCCTTCACCGAATTGTCGACGAACTCGACCATCATCTCGACGAAATTCTGCAGCCCCCCGGGCACGCCGGTGCTCGCCATCTTGGCGGCCTTGCGAAAAATCCACAGGAACAGGATGCCCAGACCGATCGACCAGGCCATGGTGTCGACGTGGATCGCCCAGAAGCCCATTTCGGCGGCTTGTTCTGCATTCTTGGCGAATGACCAGCCGTTTTCCGGATGCAGACCGAAGGTCAGGTTCTGCAAATGGTGCTCGATGTACGCCGTGGGCGTTAGATTGTCGCCTTTTGCCATTGCACTGCCTCGATGTCAGATGTGCGACGGGCGTTGCAGCAGCCAGGGGCCCAGCCACTGCGTGCTTAGCGTCGCCACGTAAGCGCCAAAGAATAAAGCGGGGTTTGAAGGGGGCACTGCAATGAACACCAGGGCAAACAATGCCGCCGTCAAACCGAACTTGCCGGCCTCGGCACGGTAGAAACTCTTGACGATATCCCTGGCGAATCGAGCCCCCTGATAACGAAAGGCACGCCAGGCAAAATAGGCACTGGGCAGCAGGCAAACCAGACCACCGAACAATGCCGAAACCGCTGCTGCGCCTGACAGGATAGCTCCGATAATCGTCGCGACCAGCACGACCGCCGTCTGAGCTATCAATAGACGCTTGAACTGAGGGCGCTTTATCTGGGCCGGTAACGGATCAGGCATAGAGTCTCACGTGTTGTGCGGCGCCATTCGCAGCTTCAATCCGAACCCGACGCACCCTCGGCGTCAGACCTCGGCGGATTATAGGGAAGCGGCGTGCCGCCTTCAACCGAGTCTGCGGCTAATTTACGCGAAGTTGGACGACCTTACGACCGAAGCGCGAGGATCGTCGGGAAAAACCTGTTAACAGGCTAACTAAGAATCCGTCGTCCCGGTTCAGCGGATGTGCCCGAGGATGCCGTCGAGCTCGTCGAGACTGGCGTAGTGAATGGTTACCCGGCCCTTGCCGCCCTGACCGTGGCGGATCTTCACCGGCGCACCGAGCAGATCGCCGAGCTTGCTCTCCAGCCGCGCCACGTCGGTCGAGGGCCTGGCGGGCGGTTTTTCCGCGGACTTGCCCTCCTGGTACTTCTTCACCAGCGCTTCGGTCTGACGCACGGTGAGATCGTTGTTGACCACCTCGTGGGCGGCCTTGCGCTGTTTCGCCGCGGGCAGTACCAGCAGCGCCCGGGCATGTCCCATGTCGAGATCGCCGCGCTCGAGCAGCGTCTGCACCTCGGGATCGAGCGCGAGCAGCCGCAGCAGGTTGGCGACCTGGGCGCGGGACTTGCCCACCGCGTCGGCGACCTGCTGCTGGGTCAGCTCGAACTCCTCGAGCAGACGCTTGAGCGCCATGGCTTCCTCGACCGGGTTGAGATTCTCGCGCTGGATGTTCTCGATCAGCGCCAGCGCCAACGCACTCTGGTCGCTGACCTCGCGCACCACCGCCGGGATGGTGTCGAGCTCGGCAAGCTGGGCGGCCCGCCAGCGTCGCTCGCCGGCGATGATCTCGTAGCGATCCTCGCCGATCGGGCGCACCACGATCGGCTGCATCACGCCCTGGCTGCGGATCGAGTCGGTGAGCTCCTCGAGCGCTTCCGGCTGGATCTCGCGACGCGGCTGATATTTGCCGCGGCTCAGCTGACCCAGCGGCAGACGCGCCAGCCGCTCTTCGCCGTTTGCCGACGGTGGCTCCTCGCGGCTTTCCAGCGGCCCATCGATCTGCACATCGGTATCGAGCAGGTCGCGGCGACGGGCGTTCGCCCCGATCAGGGCATCCAGGCCACGGCCCAGGGCACGTTTACGAGTCATGGGGCGCTCCTTGATTGTTGGCCCGGCTCGGCAAGGTTGGCCGATTGATGACGACAGGTCATAGCGAAAGGCGACGGATGAGTTCCTTGGCCAGTACCCGGTGGGCCTGGCTGCCACGCGAGAAGCGCGCATACTTGGTCACCGGCAGGCCATGACTGGGCGCCTCGGCGACCCGCACGTTGCGGGGAATGGCGGCCTTGAGCAGGGTATCGCCGAAGTATTCACGCAACTGCTTGGTGACGTCGCGGGTCAGGCTGTTGCGGTTGTCGTACATGGTGCGGACGATGCCGAATACCTGCAGCGCGGGATTCACGCTGGCCTGGATCTGCTCGACGGTATCGAGCAGCGCCGAGAGCCCCTCGAGGGCATAGAACTCGCACTGCAACGGAATCAGCACGCCATCGGCGGCGGTCAGGCCATTGACGGTGAGCATGTTGAGCGAGGGCGGGCAGTCGATCAGCACCACGTCGTATTCGCTGGCCACGCCGCTGATCGCCTCGTGCAGACAACGCTCGCGACCCTCGCGGTCGAGCAGGTCAACCTCGGCGGCGGTCAGGTCGGCATTGCCCGGCAACAGCGCATAGCCGGCCTCGGGGCAATCGAGAATCACCTCGGCGGCGCGCTTCTCGCCGAGCAACACGTCGAGCACGCTGCCGTCCAGTTCATGCTTGTCGACCCCGCTGCCCATGGTGGCGTGGCCCTGCGGATCGAGATCCACCAGCAGCACGCGCCGATCGAGCGCCGCCAGGCAGGCCGCCAGATTGACCGCGGTAGTGGTCTTGCCAACGCCGCCCTTCTGGTTGGTCAAGGCGATGATCTTGGTCACGGGTGACTCCCTATCTCGACGATGATCCCCAAGCGCCGGCTAAGAGCCTGTCGAGCTCGACGCTGATCTACTGTGAATCCCGGCCTTTCGGCCAACTTTATCGATCCATTTCGTTAGATAGCATGCTATTCGCCTCAATCGATCGATAAATTTGCCTCGAAAAAACCGTTCTCTTGACGATCGGCCAAACCCGACAGACTCCTAGCGTCGACGCAGGTGCAGCAGGTGGCGGACGGCCGAATCGCCGGGCACGTTGAGGCGACGGCGCTCGCCGAGCACGACCGAGGCCGGCAACCGGCTGACCTCATCCTCGCAGGCCGGCCCCTTCATCGCCAGCCATTCGCCGTCAACGGCCAGCAGCCGGTCGCTGAGGGCGACGAAGTCGGCCAGGCTGGCGAAGGCCCGCGAAATGATCTGGTCGAACGGTGTGGCCGTGTAATCCTCGACCCGGGTCTGTACCGGCGCGACGTTGGCAAGCCCCAGTTCGAGCACCGCCTGACGCTGGAAGCGCACCTTCTTGCCGTTGCTGTCGAGCAGCGTCACGGCGAGCGCCGGATCGAGAATCGCCAGCACCAGCCCGGGCAATCCGGGCCCGGCGCCGACATCCAGCAGCCGGGGGCCGCGCACCGCCGCCGCCACCGAGGCGCTGTCGAGCAGATGCCGGGTGACCATGGTCTCGGGGTCGCGCACTGCGGTGAGGTTATAGGCGCGGTTCCACTTGTGCAATAACGCCAGCAGTGCCAGCAGCCGCTCGCGGGCCTGGCCGTCGGCGCCGATGCGCAGTTCGTCGAGACCGCTGTCGAGCAGCCATTCGCAGCCCGGTGTCATGCATTCACCGCGCGATCGCCGCCGCGGGCGTCACCCACCAGCCGGCGCTTCTTCAGGTAGATCAGCAGGAGCGATACCGCCGCCGGGGTAACTCCCGAGATGCGCCCGGCCTGCGCCAGCGTCTCCGGGCGAGCCGCATTGAGCTTGTCGCGAATCTCGTTGGACAACCCCTCGACCCGGGTGTAATCGAGATCGGCCGGCAGCGGCGTCGCCTCGTGGCGCTTGAGCTTGTCGATCTCGCCCTGCTGACGCTCGATGTAGCCTTGATACTTGGCCTGGATCTGGACCTGTTCGGCGACGCGCTCGTCGGTCACGTCCTCGCCGTTGAGCTGGCCTTTGAGAGTGACGAGGTCGGCGTAGCCCAGCTCCGGACGCTTGAGCAGCTCGAGCAGGTTGTACTCGCGATTAAGCGGTTTGGGCAACTTGGCGGCGAGTTGCCCGGCTTCGCTCGAGCCCGGCTGAATCCAGGTCGCCTTGAGCCGCGCCTGCTCGACGACGATCGCCTCGCGCTTGGCGCTGAACGCCGCCCAGCGGGCATCGTCGACCAGCCCCAGCGAACGTCCGGTCTCGGTAAGCCGCAGATCGGCGTTGTCCTCGCGCAACAGCAAGCGGTATTCGGCGCGGGAGGTGAACATGCGGTAGGGCTCCTGGGTGCCCATGCTGATCAGATCGTCGACCAGCACGCCAAGGTAGGCCTCGTCGCGGCGCGGACACCAGCTGGCTTCACCGCGCACGCGCAGTGCGGCGTTGACGCCGGCCAGCAGTCCCTGGGCGCCGGCCTCCTCGTAACCCGTGGTGCCGTTGATCTGTCCGGCGAAAAACAGGTTATGGATAAATCTGGTTTCCAGCGAATGCCGGAGATCGCGCGGATCGAAGAAATCGTATTCGATGGCGTAGCCCGGACGGGTGATATGGGCGTTTTCCAGCCCCCTGATCGAGCGCACCACCTCGAGCTGCACGTCGAACGGCAGCGAGGTGGATATGCCGTTGGGGTAGAGCTCGTTGGTCTCCAGTCCCTCGGGTTCGATGAATACCTGATGGCTCGCCTTGTCGGCGAAGCGATGGACCTTGTCCTCGATCGACGGGCAATAGCGCGGCCCGACGCCCTCGATCACGCCGGAATACATCGGCGAGCGGTCGAGGTTGGCGAAGATGATCTCGTGGGTGTGCGCGTTGGTATGGGCGATGTGACAACTCACCTGACGCGGATGCATCGCGTGCGAACCCATGTAGGACATTAGCGGGCTAGGCGCGTCGCCGGGCTGCTCCTCGAGGACGCTGAAGTCGACGCTCTTGGCATCGATGCGCGGCGGTGTGCCGGTCTTGAGCCGATCGACACGAAACGGCAGTGCCCGCAGGCGTTGTGCCAGGGCATTGGCCGGCGGGTCGCCGGCACGGCCGCCGGTATGGGTATCCAGACCGATGTGGATGATGCCGCCGAGGAAGGTGCCGGTACACAGCACCACGGTTTCACCGAGAAAGCGGATTCCGGTCTGGGTCACCGCGCCGCGGACAGTGTCGCCGTCGACGATCAGGTCATCCACCCCCTGCTGGAACAGCGTCAGGTTGGGCTGGTTCTCCAGAAGGCCGCGAATCGACGCCTTGTAGCGAACACGGTCGGCCTGGGCACGCGTGGCGCGCACCGCCGGTCCCTTGCGGGCATTGAGTACCCGGAACTGGATACCGGCCTGGTCGGTTGCCAGCCCCATCGCGCCGCCCAGGGCGTCGATCTCCTTGACCAGGTGGCTCTTGCCGATGCCGCCGATGGCCGGATTGCAGGACATCTGTCCGAGCGTCTCGATGTTGTGCGTCAGCAGCAGCGTCTGGCAACCCATGCGGGCAGCGGCCAATGCGGCTTCCGTTCCCGCATGACCACCGCCGATGACGATGACATCGAAGCGGTTGGGATAATCCACGTTTTTACCTCGACTTGCGCGGTGCGCGTACGTTCTGGCGAGTGTGATGAAGCGCGCCAGTATAACGTCCCTGTGGGTAACCGTCAGGGGTTTTCCACACCGCCTTGGACACAACGCGCTGAGCGTACGACTATCAATAACAACGTAGATATATAAAGAAGAAGTTCTGTTGTGGTTGTTACTACTAGTGTGGACATTTTTTGTGGAAAAGTACTTTTAAAGTAGCAAAAACAAAAATTTGCATTGTTGATGGTGCATTGCAAAACAAGTCGACCGGAACGGTACAGGCTGTCGTGAGACTGTGGATGGATGGCCCGGATATCCACAGCCGAGATTGTACCCCGTTTATCCACCGATACGTACCGGGGCATTGCCGGTAATGATCAACAGCCCTGTCTCGAAGTGTGGAAACCGCCTGCGATACGGCTTGCGGCCCGATTCGAGGCGGCTGGCAGAAAATCTTATCCACAAGCCAAAAAAGCCGCTGTGGGCGGCTTCTTGGTGAGGTGGATTCTGGAAATCGAGGGAGTCGCTGCGTCCAGGCAGGCGAACGATTGCTCATTGCCTGCCTGGGCAAAGTCGAACGGTCAGTGCTTGAGCACTCGCGCGAGGAAGGATTGCGTACGTTCGTGGCGGGGGTTGTCGAAGATCTCGTCCGGCGGGCCCTGCTCGACGATGCGGCCGCCATGGACGAAGATCACCCGGTCGGCGACTTCCCGGGCGAAGCCCATCTCGTGAGTGACGATCATCATCGTCATACCCTCGTTGGCCAGCTCGCGCATGGCATCGAGCACTTCACCGATCATCTCCGGGTCGAGCGCCGAGGTCGGCTCGTCGAACAGCATCAAGCGCGGTTCCATGGCCAGCGCCCGGGCCAGGGCGACGCGCTGCTGCTGGCCGCCGGAGAGCTGGCTGGGATACTTGTCGGCCTGATCGCTGATGCCGACCCGCTCGAGCAGCCGGTCGGCGATCTCGGTCGAATGCTGGCGATTCCAGCCACGTACCTTGAGCGGTGCCAGGGTGACGTTGTCGCGCACCGACAGATGCGGAAACAGGTTGAACTGCTGGAAGACCATGCCGACTTCGGTGCGAATGGTCTGTAGCGACCTGCCGCTCTTGCCGTAGGGCAACAGCTGATTGCCGTCGACTTCGATGGCGCCGCTCTGGAACTCCTCGAGACCGTTGACGCAGCGAATCAGGGTCGACTTGCCGGAGCCGCTGGCACCGACGATCACCACCACCTCGCCGGGGGCCACCTCGAGATCGATGTCCTGCATGACGTGCAGCGAACCGAAATGCTTGTTGACCTTGTCCATCTTGACGATGGGCGCCTTGTGGAGGGCCTCGTGACGCTGTGAATCGTTCATGGCGTGTTCCTTATTGGCCGACCAGACCGCGGCGCTCGAGCAGCCGCAGGGCGAATGACAGGCTCAGAGTGATCGCCAGATACATCAGCGCGACCATGAAGTAGACCTCCAGCGCAGTGAAAGTGGTGGCAATGTAGATCTGACCCTGGCGAACAAGCTCGCCGACGCCGATCACCGAGAACAGCGAGGTGTCCTTGATGCTGACGATGCCCTGGTTGCCGAGTGCCGGAATCATGCGTCGCAGGGCTTGTGGCCAGATGATGTAGCGAAATGCCTGGGTGCGCGACAAGCCCAGCGACAGGCCGGCCTCGCGCTGACCCTTCTCGATCGATTGCACGCCGCCACGGACGATTTCCGAGATGTACGCACCGGAATTGAGGGCGATGGCGGCGATGCCGGCGGTGAGCGCATTGATCGGGCCGCCGATGACCTGTGGCAGGCCATAGAAGATGAACAGCACCTGGACGAGTACCGGGGTGCCGCGGAAGATTTCGATGTAGGCGATCGCCGGCCAGCGCAGCAGGCGGATCGGATTGATGCGTAGCAGGCCGAAGACGATGCCGATGATGAAGCCGATGGCCAGGCCACCGAACGAGATCAGCAGCGTCCAGGGGATCCCCTCGAGGAGATAAGGGATCGAGGCGATGGCCGCCTGCCAGTCGAACTGGAAAGTGACGTCCACGTCGTGGTCTCCGGATGGGCGCCCCGCCAACGGAGCGCCTGTTGGGCATGAAACGAAGCGGGGCCGGGCGCGCTTCGGCCACCCGGCCCCGTGACTAACGGCGCGTGGTTACTTGGCGGTATTGTCCTGGTTGGGCGCCTCGCCGAACCACTTTGTGTAGATTTCGTCGTAGGTGCCATCTTTCTTCATGGCAGCCAGCGCCTTGTTGGTGGGCTCCAGCCACTGGCTGCCGGAGGTGAAGGCGATACCGTACTGCTGGCCCTCGTAGAGTGGGCCGACGACCTTGGCCCTGCCTTCACCCTGGGTCTTGGCGAAGTAGCCGACGTTGGGTGCATCATAGAACACCGCGTCGACGCTACCCCCCATCAACGCCAAGTACATGTCGGCACTGCCCGGGTAGGGCTTGATTTCGGCACTGTCGCCGAGATTTTTCTGAAGATAGTCGTAGCTGGTGGAGCCGATCTTGGTGCCGATGCTCATGCCTTCCAGATCGCTCAGCTCGTCGACCTTGTCGTTGCTGGCGGCCACCAGGATGCGCAGGCCCGAGTCATAGTAGGGATCGCTGAAGTCGACGATCTTCTCGCGTTCATCGGTGATGGTGATGCCGGCGATGGCCAGGTCGGCATTGCCGGTCTGCACGGCAGGGATGATGCCGTTGAAATCCATGGTGCGCAGGTTGATGTCGAAACCGGCACGCTTGGCCACTTCGCGCAGGATGTCCATGTCGAAACCGACCATCTCGCCGCTTTCCTTGTCCATCATTTCGAACGGCACGAAGCTCGGGTCGGTAACGGCGCTGACAGTTTCCTGGGCGGGCGCCAAGGCCGAAATGCCCAGTCCCAAGGCCATGGCGGTAATCAGTGTAGCCTGCTTGAATGTATTGCTTTTCATGGGGTTCCCCAGTTGGAAATTTTATTCATTGGAACACGCCTTTTACCTTGGCGAGTTCCCGGGAAGCCGTCAAGCAGGGGTTGGTGCGAGCCTTGACTCGGTCGATGTAGGAACCGGCGGTTCAGACCATGAACGAGGCGCCGCAGCCGCAGGTCGAGCTGGCATTGGGGTTCTTGATCAGAAACCGCGCGCCGGCCAGTCCTTCCTCGAAGTCGACGGTCGAGCCGACCAGATACTGATAGGACAGCGGATCCACGACCATCGCGACGTCATTGATCTCGATCAGGGTATCGTCCTCGGCGACGGTGTCGGCGAAATCGAAGCCGTATTGAAAGCCCGAGCAGCCGCCGCCGGTGACGTAGACGCGCAGTTTGAGGGACGTATTGCTCTCCTCGTCGGCCAGCGCGCGCAGGCGATGAACGGCCGAATCGGTCATCAGCAACGGCGTGGGGGCGAAGGATGCGGCACCGCTCATGTGGGGCCTCCAGGAATCCGTGAGTGACTTATTTCGTCGGTGACTTACTTTCGTCGGTGACTGGGCCAATTATCCACAATCCCCAGCAAAAGGGTCAACTTTTGCCAGCGCACAAGTGGCCGCCGGCGGCTAAGACGTTGACCTTGAAATATGATACACAGGGTGTGGGTGACTTCTCTGGCCTAATCGCCAGTCTTCCCAGCCAGACTGTAAGGAACATGTCTTGCCTCGTCTGCCCTTGCCCGATCTTAGCCTCGAGCGTTTTCGTCGCCAGTTGGCCAGTGTCGACGCGCTGCCCCAGCTCTGTGTGCTCGGGGTTGCATCGGGTCTGGTGACCGGTGGCGTGATGGTCATCTTCCGGTTGCTTCTCGGCGTGGGTGCCTGGCTGCTGATGCCACAAGGCAACATCGAATCCTTCGAGGCACTGTCGCCCTACCTGCGCTCGCTGTTGCCGATCGCCGCGGTCACGCTGATCGGCGTCTGGCTGTGGCGCCAGCCACGCCAGGCACGCAAGATCGGCGTTGCTCATGTCATCGATCGGCTCAGTTATCATCAGGGTCGTTTTCCGCTACGCAACTGGATCAACCAGTGGTGGATCGGGATCGTTTCCGTCGTCGGCGGGCTCTCTGCCGGGCGCGAGGGGCCGGCTATCCATCTCGCTGCGGCGGCCTCCAGTGGGCTTGGTCAGGGTCTGCGCCTGCCTCACAACAGCTTGCGGGTGTTGGTCGGGTGCGGCACGGCCGCAGGCATCGCGGTGTCATTCAACACACCCATCGCCGGGGTCATCTTCGCCATGGAAGTGGTGATGATGGAATACACCACGGCCGGTTTCCTGCCGGTGATCCTGGCATCGAGCACGGGAGCGGTGGTCGCGCAGCTGGTTTACGGCAGCACGCCGGCCTTCCAGGTGCCGCCGGTGAGCCTGGGATCGTTGATCGACTTACCGTGGATCATCGTCACCGCCTTGATCATCGGGCTGCTTGCCGGTCTGTTCGTCCACATGGCCCGCAGCGACGCATACCTGAAGTCCGTGCCGGGATGGTTGCGCCTGGCCTTGGTCGGTGTGAGCGTCGGCGCCGTGGCCTGGTGGTATCCCCAGGTCCAGGGCATGGGCTATGACACGCTGGGTGCCGCATTGGCCGGCAACGTGGCCACGGACGTTCTGGTGGCCGTTGCCATCGGCAAGCTGTTGCTGACCGCCGGCGCCGTTGCCTGTGGCGTGTCGGTCAGCATCATCGGGCCGATACTGGTGGTGGGTGCCGCTGCGGGGGCACTGTGCGGGATGCTGGGAGGCTGGCTGTGGCCACAGGTCGCCTCCGATGCCACGTTCTACGCCATGCTGGGCATGGCGGCGATGATGGGGGCGGTGCTGCAGGCGCCGTTGGCGGCGCTGATGGCACTGCTCGAGCTGACCCACAATCCCAATATCATCCTGCCGGGCATGTTGTCGGTGGCGGTGGCGATGCTCACTTCACGTCAGATCTGTGGATGCCAGGGATTCTTCGTGACCCAGACGCAGCATGGCCTGCATCGGTTGCAGCAGCCATTGATGCAGGCGCTGTCGCGGGTCGCGGTGCCGGCGGTGATGGAACGCAGCGTGGCGCGCACCCAGCGCAGGATCACCCCCGAGCAGGCGCGCAAGTTGCTCGACGACAAGCCCACCTGGCTGGTGATCATCCGTTCCAGCGACGACAAGTCGCCCTTGGCGCTCAAGGCCGCCGACCTAGCGCGGGCGCTGCTCGACGAGCAGGAGCTCGATGAGCGCGGTATCGATCTGCTGGAAATCCCCGGTCAGCGCCTCGAGCTGGCGCCCATTCATCTCCAGGCGACGCTCAGCGAAGCCTTTGATCGTCTCAACGACTATGGCGTCGACGCGCTCTACGTTCAGCACACCACGGCGCCGATGATCCAGAAGATTTCCGGTATCATCACCCGCAGCGCCATCGAGAGCTACTATCGCTATAAACCCTGACCGGCGCTACAAGCCCTGATTGGCGTTACAAGCGCTGAATTCAGCCAGTCCTATCGAGGAGATGCCATGTATCCATGGATAAAAGCCCTTCACCTGTTGGCCGTGGTGACCTGGTTCGCGGCGCTGTTCTACCTGCCGCGACTATTCGTCTACCACGCCCAGGCACGTGACAAGGGCGATACGCAAGCCATCGACTATTTCAAGGTGATGGAGCGCAAGCTGTATCGCGCGATCATGACTCCCTCGATGATCGCCGTGGTGCTGTTCGGCGGTTGGCTGATCTACCTGGTGCCCGGTTTCCTCACACAAGCCTGGCTGCATGCCAAATTGCTGCTGGTCGCTGCGTTGATCGGCTACCACCATATGTGCCTGGTCTACATGAAGCGCCTGGCAGCGGGTACCTGCGAAAAGTCGGAGCGCTTCTTCCGGGCCTTCAACGAGGCACCGACCATTGCGTTGGTGCTGATCCTCATCCTGGTCGTGGTGAAGCCGTTCTGATGCACGATGCCAAGCTTCCCGTGGTGCTCGCGCTGGGCGGCCACGACCCCACCGGCGGCGCCGGACTGATCGCCGATGGCGAGGCGATCGCCGCCTGTGGCGGCTGGGCGCTCACCGTGCCGACCAGTCTGACGGTACAGACTACCCGCGATGTACTGCGGGTCATGCCGTGCCCCGGCGATAGCGTGCGCGACATGGTCTGGCCGCTGCTCGACGAGTTCGAGATCGCTGCGATCAAGGTGGGTCTGATCGCCGCCGAGCAAACCCTCGATGCCGTGGAGGACGTGATCCGCGCCTGCCCTGGGGTACCGGTGGTGATCGATCCGGTACTCAGCGCCGGCGGCGGCAGCGAACTGAGTTCCCGCGAGCTGGTCGACGACCTGCGCCGCCGGCTGCTGCCGCTGGTCGATGTATTGACTCCCAATCGCCGCGAGCTGGCGCGTCTGGCCGGTAATCAGAGCGAGGATGTCGAGCGCGTCGTCGAGCTGCTGTCGCTGGGCTGCCAGGCGTTGCTGATCACCGCCACCGACGAGCCGGTCCCCGGCACCGCTGCCGACCAGGTGGTGCATACCCTGCACACGCCCGACAGTAGCCGCCAATGGCAATGGCCGCGGCTGGCGAATCACTACCATGGCTCCGGCTGTACCCTGGCCTCCGCATTGGCCGCCCGGCTGGCGGCCGGCGAACGCTTGGTAAGCGCTTGCGAACAGGCCCAGCGTTTTGCCTGGCACAGCCTGCGTCACGGCTGGCGGCCAGGCGGCAATGGCCAAGTCCTGCCGCGTCGGCTGTGGCAGCAGCCGACGCCGTTCACCGTCGAGGAAGACAGTCTATGAGTTGGCAACGAAGCATGAGCTGGCAGCGGGGTATCTACGCGATTACCGACAGCAGCCTGTTGCCCGACGATGAGCGATTGATCGCGGCCTGTGAGGCGGCGTTGCAGGGCGGCCTGGCGCTGCTGCAGTATCGCGACAAGTCCACCGACGACGCACGCCGCTGGCGACAATCGCAGGCACTGGCCGCCCTGTGCCGGCGCTTCGACGTGCCGCTGATCATCAACGACGACCTCGCGCTGACGCGTCGCTTGCGCGTGGCCGGCTTCGACGGCGTCGGCCTGCATCTCGGCGAGCAAGATACTTCGCTGGACGAGGCGCGCCGTCTACTCGGCAGCGAACCGATCATCGGCGCCAGCTGCTATGCCAGTCTGGCCATCGCCGAGCGGGCCGCCGCAGCAGGCGCCAGCTACCTGGCCTTCGGCCGCTTCTTCGCCTCGCAGACCAAGCCCGAGGCTTCGCCGGCGCCACTTGAACTGCTCGCCGAGGCGGCGCGCTTCGGCCTGCCGCGGGTGGCCATCGGTGGGCTGGACGTCGACAATGTGGCCAGGGTGCGGCATGCCGGGGGCGACCTGCTGGCGACGGTTTACGCGGTATTCGGCGGTGACGACCCGACTGGCCGTGTCGCCGGGTTGCGGCAGCATGCCGGTTACGCATAGGTTGTCCACAAGCTGCCAACCGTAAGTTATTCCAACTGTCCAGAGAGTTATCCACAAACCTGACGCGAGGCCGACATGACCACATCCGCCGAACTTTTCGAACAGGCCTGCCGGCATATCCCGGGGGGCGTGAATTCACCGGTCAGGGCCTTCAAGGGCATGGATCGTCCGCCGCTGTTCATGGAACGCGCCCAGGGCGCCTATCTGTTCGACGTCGAGGGCAAGCGCTACATCGACTACGTCGGTTCGTGGGGGCCGATGATCACCGGCCATGCCGACCCCGAGGTGCTCGGCGCGGTGCGCGAGCGGCTCGATGCCGGGCTGTCGTTCGGCACGCCGACCGCCATCGAGACCACCATGGCGGATCTGATCTGCGAGATCATTCCGTCGATCGAGATGGTGCGGATGGTCAATTCCGGCACCGAAGCGACGATGTCGGCGGTGCGTCTGGCGCGTGGTTATACCGGGCGCGACAAGATCGTCAAGTTCGAGGGCAACTACCACGGCCATACCGACTCGTTGCTGGTCAAGGCCGGCTCGGGGGCGCTGACCCATGGCGAGCCGAGTTCGCCGGGCATCCCTGTCTCGCTCGCCGAGCACACCATCACCCTGCCCTACAACGACATCGACGCGCTGGATGCCTGTTTCGCCGAGATCGGCGACGAGATCGCCGGGCTGATCGTTGAACCGGTCGCCGGCAACATGAATTGCATCCCGCCGAAGCCGGGCTTTCTCGAGGCGCTGCGCGAACGCTGCGACCAGTACGCCAGCGTACTGATCTTCGACGAGGTGATGACCGGTTTTCGCGTTGCGCTGGGCGGCGCTCAGGCGCATTACGCGGTGACCCCGGATCTGACCTGCCTGGGCAAGATCGTCGGTGGCGGCATGCCGGTGGGCGCCTTCGGTGGCAAGCAGGCAATCATGGCGCAGATCTCGCCGCTGGGGCCGGTCTATCAGGCCGGTACGCTGTCCGGCAATCCGCTGGCCATGGCCGCCGGGGTCACGCTGCTCGGCAAGGTGCGCGAGCCGGGTTTCCACGAGGCGTTGGCCGCACGGGTGGCAACCTTGTGCGACGGGCTCGAGCAGCGCGCCGCCGATGCCGGTATCGAACTGATCACGCAGCGAGCCGGAGGCATGTTCGGAGTCTTCTTTACCGGCCAGTCCCGGGTCGAGAATTTCGCCCAGGCGACCGCCTGCGACGCCGCTCAGTTTTGCCGCTTCTTCGTCGCGATGCTCGACCATGGCGTCTACCTGGCGCCCTCGCCCTTCGAGGCCGGCTTCATGTCGAGCGCCCATGGCGATGAGGATATCCGTCAGACGCTGGACGCCGCGGCGGGCGTTTTTGCGGGGATGGCAAGCTGAACCATTTGCAGACTGTCGGAGACTGCCGTGAGCCAGGTGATGATCGATGCCCTCAGAGACCCCGTGTGCTACGACCACCCGGTCACGGCCATCGAGGTCTTCGAAACGCACATTTCGTGGATCGTGCTGACCGGCGATTTCGCCTACAAGATCAAGAAGCCCCTCGATTACGGCAGCTTCCTGGACTTTTCCACATGCGAAAAGCGCCTGCGCTTGTGCGAGCAGGAGGTGCGCCTCAATCGCCGCTTGTCGCCCAATCTGTATCTCGGCGTGGTGGCGCTGTCCGGCGATGAAAAGCGCCCCCGGGTCAACGACGCCAGTGCGCCCTTCGAATACGCCGTGAAGATGCGTCAGTTCAGCAATCGCCATCTTTTCAGCCACTTGCAGGCCAGCGGCGAACTCTCGCTGGAATTGCTCGACAATCTGGTCGACCAGTTGGTGGCGTTTCATGAAGGCGCCGAGTGCCTGTCCTCCGAGAGTGATCATGGCTCGCGGAATGCACTGCGGGCCATCCTCACCCGCGAGTTCGAGCTGATCGCAGCGCGATTGCCGAGCGGCGCCGATCAGCGCCGCCTCGAACATCTCAGCACCTGGGTGACGGAAGCCTTCGAACGGCTGGCCGGCGAGTTCGATCGGCGCCATCGCGAAGGCTTCGTGCGCGAAACCCACGGCGACGTCCATCTGGGCAATGCCGTCCAGCACGAGGGTCAGGTACTGCTCTTCGATGGTATCGAGTACAATGATGAGCTGCGCTGGAACGATGTCGGCAGCGACCTTGCCTTCCTGCTCATGGATCTCGAGGCGCGCGGCGAGCAGACGTTCGCCAATCACACCCTGAATCGCTATCTGGAACTGTCGGGCGATTACACGTTGGTGCGGCTGTTGCCTTTCTACAAGCTGTATCGTGCGCTGGTACGCGCCAAGGTGGCGATGCTGGGCTATCACCAGCCGGAACTGCACCGCGTCGACCGCCAGGCGATCATGGCCGATTATCGCCGCTACATCGCCCTGGCCGGGCAGTACGCCGAATTCAACTTTCCTTATCTGGTTATCGGGGTGGGCGTGTCGGGCAGCGGCAAGAGCCGTTTCACCGGCGAGATGGTCCAGCGCCTGGGTGGAATCCGGTTACGTTCCGACGTCGAGCGCAAGCGGCTGTATGGCTTTAATCCACAGGCCGAGACCGGACAGGCGGAGGTGGATATCTACAACCGCCAAGCCACCGAGCAGACCTATCGACGCCTGGCGCAACTGAGTGGCGTACTGTTGGAGGCCGGCTTTCCGGTATGTATCGACGCGACCTGCCTGAAGCGCGAGCAGCGCGACTTGCTGCGCCAACAGGCCGAAGCGCGGGGATTGCCGGTGTTGATGGTCAGTTTCGAAGCCGATGATCAGACGTTGCGGGCTCGCATCGTCAAGCGTGCCAAGCGTGGGGGCGATCCCTCGGAAGCCGGTTTGGCCGTGCTCGAGCGCCAGCAGCGCGATTTCGAAGCCTTCGAAGAGGATGAGCGGCTGCACCTGTTGCATCTGGACACCACCGCCGAGAATGCCAACCTGACGTTGGTGGGGCTGATTCAGGAGCGATTGCGTCTTTTGTAATTCCATGACGAAGCCGAGTCTGTAGGCGGACAGGAAAAATTGCCTCTGGCTGTCTCGGATACGTCCTGTTAACAGGAGAGATCATGCCAAACGGGTTGCGACGCTTAATACTGCTGACGGCATGTCTTGGCGCCATCAGCACAGCATGGGGAGGCGATATGTCGTCAGCAGCATCGGATGCGGAGAACAACATTCAAATCAATATCACCGGAACCGACGAAACGCGCTATAGCGCAACCTGGACGGTAAACGGCAGTAATGGTAAGCAGCAGCAATTCGAGGAGTCAGGTAGTGTTCCGGCCAGTTATGCCTATAGCGGTGAAGCGATTGCCGGGACTGTAACGGTGCTGAATGACTCGGGACGGATTGAAATCGAGATTCGCAAGGATGGCAATCGCTCGCGTTCGTCGACTCAGGGCAAGGGGAGTGAGGTTAAAATTTCAGTTCGTTAGCAATTTTATGTGAACGTAATTCTTAAATTAGGATTGAAAATAAAAAATAATAGCCTCGCTTATCACGAGGCTATTAATGACTATTTTAGTGTTGGTAAACTACAGTTTCGTTACCTGTGCCGCGCTGAGCAACAGAAGAATAGTTATAGTTACTGCTTTGTGTGACTTTAGTGTAGTTAGCATCACCGCCAGAATTATATTGGGATACATAAGAGGTATTGTTGTCGTCATACTGCCCGATATAAGCTTCGTTTCCACCAGCTTGGAAGTTTCCACCAGCTTGGAGAATATTAGATTCGTTATAGGCGCCATACTGTTTAACGTATGCTTCGTTATTGTCCCTGAGTTGTGTGATATCTGAATCATTCTCCCATGAGCGCTGATCAACCTCAGCGTAATTATATCGACCGTGTCCTTCGGCTTGGGTGACGCGTGACCAAAGATTGTTGCCAGTTTGAGTAATATCGGCTGTGTTATTAATATTATACTGGTTTACTTGGGAGTATGAACTTTGGCCATTCTGATTCACATCAGCAGCATTGCCGCCGTTGACCTGATTGATTTCAGAATAACCTGTGCCAATCTGCTTTACTCGCGCATCATGCCCAACACCAGATTGATCGATTTTTGATTCTGATGCGCCCTGCTGATCAACATCTGAAAAATGACCTGCCCCTTCTTGATTAATATCAGAAGTACTGCCTGCCATAGCTAATGAGGTCATTGATAGCATAACAGCGGCGGCGGCGAGTGAAGTAAGCTGCATTTTCATGTGTGGTTCCCTTTCCTTCAGTTGACTTGGTATTGCTTAGGTTGCTGAACAAGTTGGCTTGTTCAGTTTGTACGGATAGTAACCGGCGCAGTAGCACCCGAATTGGCTCTTTGGCTCACGGATATGCTGCGCTGGGCACTTCCCGATTGTGAAATATTGATTTCGCTCTGATAGCCATATTGATTGACTTGGGCTTCGAAGCTGTTGCCGGATTGCTCGATTGTTGCTTGATGGCCATTACCTATCTGACCAATCAAGCCGATATTGTTGCCGCCCGACTGGATAATGTTGGCTTCGTTATAGTTACCGTTTTGATAAATTTTTGCATTATTACCGTAATCAAAATTTGTCCTATCACGCCGCTGGTCTACACGAGCCTGGTTACCGTTACCCACCTGGGTAATAACGCTGCTATTGCTACGCCAAGAGTTTGGCCATGCAAAAGAAGATTGCAACCCTGGGGCAGCAATGAAAATCTGTATTTTTTCCCGTCCGGGGTTGCTATTATTTTCATTTTTCAGGTTTGGTTCCTGCGCATGAGTCACTTGGCTTAATGCCATCAGTAAAAGCACACATAGCGAGGGCGCAAACATCCTAGCGTAGTTATGTTTCCAGATTAATTTATGCGTCGCGCTCATGATATTCCGCGTTCCATCTGTTTTATTACAAGATGTAATTTTTCTTAACCCTATATGTACAGTTTGATACATTTGGAGGCTTTTTCCATAAGAAATATTAGCCAATTATAAGGATTGTTTTTCTAGTGCCAAATTTTAATATTTAATTAAAACTTCAATATTGTTGGTATTGAATTACTGGTACTAATGAGGTTTGAATAATTGATGCCGATTCAAGAGTGCTGTCAGAGTGGTTTGGGAGGCTTGGATTGTCTCACTTGAAAGCTTGATTACTTACGTTACTGGCTTCGATCGACAGGGTGGGAGAAACTGGCTCGAGCTAGAGGCGGCAGGCTGAGCCTGCCGCCTTCATCACAGGAGAGATCAAAGCATGGGGGTCGGGGCTTCCAGATATTCGCCGAGAATGGTGCCCTGGATATCCGTGCCTTCAGGTAGATTCCATAGGTTGGTAGTCACTCCACGGGCGATCAGATGGATGACCGATGATTCGATCGCTGACATGACGGCAAGTTGGACCGGTTCGTTATTGGTGATACCGGCTTCGGCTTCCAGCAGGCGACTGAAATCAATGAACCGGTAGACGCCGGCCCGTAGCTCCTTGGAATAGATGGTCTTGGTGGTAGTGACATTGGCCAGTACTTCACCCGAGGAAATTTCGATGGCGCGCAGGTTCACGGTTACCTGGTCGACTTGATATTGCCCCGAGGCGCCGATGCCGAAGTATTCGGCCCCCGCACCGCCGGTACGGATATTCGATTCGTAGGCGATGATGCCACCTTCTAACATGACTGATGCCGCGCGTAACGACGGCAATGTATCGGGCTGGCCGAAACGCTCGAACTCGGCGCGGATGATGCGTCGCTCGGTCAACAAATTCTGTAGCCCGACACGCTCCAACGGAATGAACCAGCCCGAATCGGCCAGCGCCCCGGTGAGCATGGCGGCGGCCCCTTGGGTTACCGCCGTGGAAAAAGTACTGGCAGGCGCGGGTTTATATTGACCGGTCATATCGCGAAAGTCATAGACTGACGCGTAAATCTTGCCGGCTGGCGGCGGCAGTGCGATCAGGTCCTGATAGGTTCCGCTGCGGGGGGTGAGTGTTGCGGGCTCGCCCTGCAGCCCTTCCGAGTTGGCTACCATGCTGGCACAGCCGCTGAGGCTTATAAGTGCCAAGCACAAAAATATTAACTTCATGTCTCGTTCCCTGGTTATAAATTATTGGTTACTGGATTTTTAAAAGTCCGCCAGGCCACCGACATTGATGGTAGTCACATCACCCGTGATCTTGTCGGTGACATCAATGCTCAATTGACCGCCATCGTCGTTGATCACCACACCGAACTCGCTGGTGTCAAAGACGCCCTGTTCGACTTCTCCACTATTGACATCACGTATCAGTTGATTAACCAGGCTGCTTTGCAAACTCTGGACCAGACGTTCAGTCGTTGTCATTGGCTCGTAACGGGAGGCACTGGGATCCTTATTGGTATCCTGTGCTTGTGCCTTTCCCAGTAGATAGCTGCCATTGAAAGGGTCGCCACCAAAGGAGGGGTTGATGGGTTGATAGATCAGCTCGCCGGCGCTCGCCAGGGGCGAAGCGCATAGCAGGCTAAAGGCAGCGGCTTTCAGAGTTTTCATGTTCATTCTCCATTCAGAATCAGAATTCTTCTTTTCCAAGATCGATACTTGGATTCAAGGCCGCCGAAAGCCGTCGTTTCAGAATGGCCTTCTCAACAATATCGATTGCTTGCCGTGCTATATCATTGGCGTCGCTGAGCCGTGGTGACAGTTGCGTACGGAAATACATACGCGAGCCTTCGGTAATCCAGAGCTGGATGCCCCAGCGAGCATCCGGTCTTTCATGGATCGTTAATGTTGCCCCGCGAATGATCGGACGTGCCATGCCGATTTGGCTGAATGCCCGATAGAAATTCTGACCCATCACAGTGAGCGTGCGATCGACCAGCACGCCGGTCAATTCACTGCTGCCGTTGTAGCTGGACTCGATCTTCGGGCCATCGGGGCTTTCGAGTCGATTGATTCCCGATGGATCCTTAATCGCTTCTTTGCTCTGGTCGGGTGCTGTAATCGCATCCTGCGCATTAGCTACCATGCTGAACAGCGTCAACAGGATTGTCAGAAAAATATCTCTGAAGGCAATCCAGCGTTTGGTTTTATTGGTCATGTGCAGCTACCGTTTTATGCGTTCGGCTCATTCCATGAGAATTGGCTAGCGTTTTCTGGTGGCTTGTGCCGGTGGCGGTGCGCCCAGATTCTGTCGTGCCCAGTTCATGGCCTGGATGCGGTTATGCACCTTGATCTTTCGGAAGATGTTGTACAGATGAGACTTGACGGTGTGCTCGCTGACGAACAGCTTATCGGCAATTTCGGTATTGGATGCGCCCGAACCCAGCAGGCCGATGATCTCGAGTTCACGGTGGGTCAGGCCGCAGACGGGCCGATAGGCATTGAGCTGCTGACGACGGTAGAACTCGATCAATCGCGTCATCAGCGAACGAGACATCCACAGATCATCATCCAGAAGGGCACCGATGCCCTTGCAGATGAGTGCCATGCTGTCACGACGATAGAAGACGCCCTTCAAGTGCAGTGAAGAGAGCACATCGGCGGCATGGTCCTCGTCGCGCAGGTTGATAGCCGCCAGGGTCATGGATTCGCTCTCGGCAGCCTTGGTGTGCCATTGCTGCATGCTGCTCTCATCGACATGATCGGCATCCAGGAGGATCAGGGTCTTGCCGCTTTCGAGGGTTTCCTGCGTATCGTGCGGGGCCACCGCCGAAATCGGGCAATCCAGTCGTTCGGCGATGTACTCCATGAACAGCTGCGTTTGTGGGTTGCAGTCAGTGACCAGAATGATTGTTGCGTTCCCTTGGCTCATTTTTATTGCTCCCGAAGTATGGGCCGATCTTTGAGTTTTATTGCTGTCCCTGCGCACTCATGCTTAGGCTTGACTGAGCGTTGTACTATTTTCATTTTTTGTAAAGTTAAGTTACAAACTATTGCTTATGCATTTTTGATATATGATAATTAATAATTATGATTTTTTTATAAAATCTATTTCCTAATAGGCTTTTAAAGGTCAACTTTGTTGTCGCTTTCGACGGATACAAGACCTGGGTAGGCAAAAAATCAGCTCAGTAATCCTTTTTAAGCAACAATTTTTAGCTAGATAAGGATTATTTTTCTAATTCAGGAAGTATTATGTTTGCCACACTTTTGGATAGCCTTCTTGCTGACTGAAAGCTGTTCGCGGTCAAGCTCCTCGGCCTTTAGAATGGGTATAGACCCATTCAAGAGCACAAGCACATGGAAAAATCCCTGGTACTGGCCAGCGGCAACCCCGGCAAGCTGAATGAGTTCAGGCACCTGCTGGAGCCGCTGGGCTACCACATAGAGCCACAAGGTGAGTATGACGTCAGTGAGGCCGATGAGACAGGACTGACATTTCTGGAAAATGCGCTGATCAAGGCCCGACATGCCTGCCGCATCAGTGGCCGTCCCGCGCTGGCCGACGATTCCGGACTGGCGGTGGATGCGCTGGACGGTGTGCCGGGCATCCACTCGGCCCGTTATGCCGGTGAACCCAAGAGTGACGCTGCTAATAACCGCAAGCTGCTTGAAGCACTGGCGGATGTTCCCGAAGGCCAGCGCACAGCCAGTTACTGGTGCGTACTGGTGTGGCTGCGCCACGCCGAGGACCCTGTCCCGCGCATCGTCCAGACACGCTGGGCCGGCGAGATACTGGCGTATCCGCGGGGCGAGGGCGGTTTCGGCTACGATTCGCTGTTCTGGGTTCCGGAGCGCGGGATGAGCGCCGCTGAACTGAGCGCTGGCGAAAAGAATCAACTCAGCCATCGCGGTCGCGCACTTCGTGCGCTCCTGGAGCAGGTGTCTTGACGCTACCGCTACCCGCTTTATCGCTGTACGTCCATGTGCCGTGGTGCGTGCGCAAGTGTCCTTACTGCGATTTCAACTCCCATGGGGTCGGCCGTAATGCCGCGCTCCCCGAACAGGACTATCTTGCGGCACTGTTCGCCGATCTGGACGGCGATCTGGCGCTGGTGGGCGAGCGTGCAGTGCAGAGTGTCTTTATCGGCGGCGGTACGCCGAGCTTGATGTCGCCTGATTTCTTTCACCAGTTGCTCGAGGGATTACACCAGCGCCTGGCCTTTCACGAGGATTGCGAGATCACTCTGGAAGCCAACCCCGGCACCGTGGAGCAGTCGCGTTTCGAGGGTTTTCGCGCGGCCGGTATCAATCGTCTGTCGCTGGGCATTCAAAGCTTTCAGCCGGAACAGTTGGCGGAACTGGGGCGAATTCATAGCGGTGACGAGGCTTACCGAGCCGTGGGTAGCGCGCGGCGGGCGGGTTTCGACAACATCAATCTGGACCTGATGCACGGCCTGCCGGGGCAGGATATCGAGCGGGCCCTGGCCGACATCGACCAGGCCCTGTCGCTGTCGCCCGAGCACCTCTCCTGGTATCAGCTGACCCTCGAACCCAACACGGAATTCTACGTTAAGCCGCCGGTGTTGCCCCACGACGAGACGCTCTGGGCAATCCAGGATGCCGGTCATCAGCGCCTCGAGTCGGCAGGCCTGGTTCGTTACGAGATATCCGCCTATGCCCGGCCGGGTAGGGTGTCCAGGCATAATCTCAATTACTGGCAGTTCGGCGACTATCTGGGCATCGGCGCGGGCGCCCATGGCAAGCTGAGTGCCTGGAACGAACATGCCGAGCTGATCGTGGAACGGCGCTGGAAGAGCCGTCAGCCCGATGCCTACTTGCGTCGCCATGACGACCCGCGCGGTTTCATTGCCGACCGCCGGCGCGTTGAAGCCGACGAGCTACCGCTCGAGTTCGCCATGAACGCCCTGCGCCTGATGGAGGGTGTACCGCTGACGTTGTGGTCGGCCCACACCGGACGTTCACCCGCCGTACTCGAGCGACACTTGCAGCAGGCACGCAAGAAGGGACTGCTGATGGATTCCGACGAGCGGCTGCAGGCGACCCCGACGGGTCTGTTATTCTTGAACGACTTGCTGGGCATGCTCGATGAAGCCGAGTGATCCTTTGCAAGCGATAAAGCAAACCAGGAAAATAGGAGTTTTGTTCAGGATGATCGATAAACGACTCTGGATGGCCATACCGTTGGCGAGCGTGCTGGCGCTTGGCGGTTGCAGCACGACCAACCCTCAGGCCGGTGACACCCAGCGCAACAATACCGCCACCGGCGCGGGCATCGGCGCGGCCGTAGGCGCCGTGGCGGGCTTGCTGAGTGGCGATAGCACCGCGAGCCGGCGCGATCGTGCGGCCATCGGCGCGGCGGTGGGTGCCGCTGCCGGTGGTGGCATCGGTTATTACATGGATCGTCAGGAACAGCAGCTGCGCGAGCGCCTCCAGGGCACCGGCATCGGTGTTGACCGTCAGGGCAACGACATCGTCCTCAACATGCCCAATCAGGTGACGTTCGGTGTCGATTCCAGTGAGTTGTCCGGCGAGGCTCGTCAGGCGCTCAATGACGTGACCGCCGTGCTTCGCCAGTATCCCGAAACGCGTATCACCGTCGCGGGCTATACCGACAGTACCGGCGCCGAGGCCTATAACCAGCAGCTCTCCGAGCGGCGTGCCGCGGCGGTCGGCGACTACCTGGTTCAGGGCGGGGTGGAAAGCCAACGTCTCAGCCGGGTCGGCTATGGCGAAAGCCGTCCGGTCGCCAGCAACGATACCGAACAGGGTCGTGCCCGGAACCGTCGTGTCGAGGTTATCGTAACGCCGATCCAGCAGCAGTAAACGTCGGCAGCGATTGTCAACGAGCCCATCGTCTCGCCGACGGTGGGCTCTTTACGCAGGACGACACATGCTCGCTTACCAACATGCCTATCATGCCGGCAACTTTGCCGACATTCACAAGCATCTGGCGCTGCTCTCCCTGGTGCGTCATATGTTACGTAAAAAATCACCTGTTACGTATATTGATACGCATGCCGGCCGTGGCCTGTATCGTCTTGCCGAACCCGAGACGCAGAAGCTCAAGGAGTATGAAACGGGTGTGGGGACGCTATGGTCGGCGCGTCAGGCGCTCTCGGGCTGCCATGAACTGCTCGATGACTGGTTGGCGGCCTTGCAGCGCCTGCAGCCTGGCGCGAAGGCGCTCAGCCATTACCCCGGCTCGCCATGGTGGCTGGCTCAGGGCCTGAGAAGCCACGATCGACTATCGCTGTTCGAGCTGCATCCCGGTGAGCATGATCACCTCGAGGGCCAGCCGCTCTTGCAGGCGGCCAGGCGGATCCATGGCGATGGTCTGGCCGGGCTGCAGCGTGTGCTACCGGTCGCGACGCCCCGCTTGTGCGTGCTGATCGATCCGAGCTACGAACGCAAGGCTGAATACGCCGAAGTGGCCGAGTCGCTACGCTTCGTTGCCCGCAAGGCGCGCCACGCGGTAGTCATGCTCTGGTACCCGTTGCTGCCGGCGGGGCGTCACACGACGCTGCTCGAGGCGGTCCGCAAGGCCGAACTACGCAAGGTCTGGCGCAGCGAGTTCGAGGTGCATTCACTGGATAGCGCGACGCACGGCATGTACGGCAGCGGCCTGCTGGTGCTCAATCCGCCCTGGGGGCTGGGCGACGAGCTCGAGGAGGCGCTGGCCTGCCTGCTGCCGCTATTCGGGCCGCCGGCTCGCCAGCGAGCCGGTTGGTGGGTGGCGGAATAACGGTTACTGCCGATGAAGAAACTCCTAGGGTCTTGGGCGTGCATTTTCGCAAGCCGTTACCCCCGCTACGACGTCGGACCCGCAAGTGCCCGAGGCCGATCTATGGCAGATTCGTACATGACGGCAAATGACGATGGATTCCCGGAGCGCCCATGAACGCGATGACAGATCATGCCCGCATCGAGGCGTTGACCTTCGATCTTGACGACACGCTGTGGGACAACCGGCCGGTGATGGAGCATGCCGAGTCGACGCACTATGCCTGGCTCGACGCGGCGCTGGCCGATTGGCTGGGCGCCTCGCCGCTCGGCGAGCTGTTCGCCGAGCACGACCGCTATACGCAGCGTTTTCCGCTGGCCGCCTACATCGAGCGCCGCCTGGCGCTGGCGCGGCGCCATCCGTTGCGCCGCGGCGACTTCACCTGGTTGCGCGAACGCGCACTGATCGAGCTGCTCGAGGAGTATGGCCTGCCACGCAGCGCCGCCCATCTGTGGGCCGCGGCGGCCATCGGCCACTTCCTGACGCTGCGCCATACGCTTACGCCCTACCCCGAGGCGATCGCGCTGCTCGATGCGCTGCGGCCACGCTACGCGCTGGCCGCGATCACCAACGGCAATGCCGACCTCAAGCGCCTGGAGCTGGCGCAGCATTTCCCGGTGGTGATCGCCGCCGGCGAGCTGCTCGCGCCCAAGCCCGACGCCCGGCCCTTCCTCGCCGCCCTGGCACGTCTTCGCAGCACGCCCGCGCGTGCCATGCATGTCGGCGACTCCTGGCAGGAGGATGTGCTGCCGGCATGGCGGCTGGGCATGCAGATAGCCTGGATCGACAAGCACGACGAGTGCCGTGCGGAGCTGCCGCCCGGGGTGCACCGCCTGGGTCATATCCGCGAGCTGGCGGCACTGCTCGAGCGCCTGAATGACGAATGCTGAAGTCCCGTCATCGGTCGATGAAGCTGTTCGGTGCGGTCTCAGCCGCCATCGATCTCGTCGAGCAGCCACGTATCGAGGCGTGCCGCGAGTTCGTCGACGCCCTGGCGCTTGAGCGCCGAGAACAGCTGAATGCTGACCAGATCCTCCCAGTCGGCGAGTTGCCGGCGCACCTTGAGCAGCGTGTTCTTGGCGGCGCCGGGCTTGAGCTTGTCGGCCTTGGTCAGCAGGATGTGCACGGGCATGTCCTGATCGTCGGCCCAGCCCAGCAGCATCTCGTCGAAGTCGGTCAGCGGGTGGCGCACGTCCATCATCAGCACCAGGCCTTGCAATGAGCGACGCTTTTGCAGGTACTCGGAAAGATGCCGCTGCCATTCGCGCTTGACCGATTCGGGGACCTTGGCGAAACCGTAGCCGGGCAGGTCGACCAGCCGCTCACGGGTGTCGTTGGCGAGGCCGAAGAAGTTGATCAGTTGGGTGCGCCCCGGGGTCTTCGAGGTCCGCGCCAGCGCTTTCTGCTGGACCAGGGCGTTGATGGCGCTCGACTTGCCGGCATTGGAGCGGCCGGCGAACGCGACCTCGCGGCCGTCATCCGGCGGACAGGCTGCCAGTGTCGGGGCGCTGGTCATGAACTGGGCGGTATGGAAATTGAGGCGGCTCACGACGGCGGGTTTCCTGGGGTTACGGTACTGACGAAGGACATGGCGGGACGCGACCCGGCACATTCGCCAGGCCTCGGTTGATGGCCCCGGGCAGCGCCGGGGCGGGAAGTGTACCATTACCTTCTCGGGGGCGGCGAATGCACAGAAAGGCATCGAACCGGCGCTAGCGTGGCGCGGCGGCGTAACCGGGAGCCCCCCGCTTGAGGCTCCAAGTTGGGCCGGTCGCCGTCTCAAATGGCCGAATATCTGTTACCTTTGCCACATACTTGGCATTTCTGAGGAGTAAAGGGCGCATGTTGAAACCGTGGATCGCTGCGGTCGCCGGCCTGGGTCTGTCTTCGCTGGTCATGGCCGCCTCGCCGGTCGCCGGCAAGGAGTACAAGGTTCTCGACACCTCGGTCGAAACCAGCGTGGACGAGGGCCAGATCGAGGTCATCGAAGTGTTCTGGTACGGTTGCCCGTACTGTTACAAGCTGGAAGAGCCGCTCAATGCCTGGGTCGACGAACTACCCGATGACGTCACCTTCCAGCGCCTCCCCGCAACCATGAGCGACACCTGGACGGCCCACGCGCGCGCCTTTTATGCCGCCCAGCAGTTGGGCATCCTCGACCAGGTCCACAGCGACTTCTTCGACGCGATCCAGCAACAGGGCCAGCGGCTGACCGACACCGACGATATCGCCGCCTTCTTCAGCGACTACGCTGTCAGCGAGGCGGATGCCAAGGAGGCGTTGAGCTCGTTCGGCGTCAAGAGCCAGATCAACCAGGCGTACGCCAAGATGCGCGCCTATGAGCTGATGGGCGTGCCGGCACTGGTGGTCGATGGCCAATATGTAGTGACCCCGCGTACTGCCGGCAGCCTGGAGGAGATGCCCCAGATCGCCGGTGCGCTGATCGACAAGGTACGTCAAGAACGCAGCGAGTGACGCCATGAGCAGCATACGCGCCACGCCGGCCGCGGCCCTCGCCACCCTGCGACTGATGACCTTCAATCTGCAGGTCGGCATCCAGACCTCGGCCTACCATCATTACCTGACGCGCAGTTGGCAGCACCTGCTGCCCCATCCAACGCGCCAGCGCCGCCTGGACGCCATGGGCGATGTGCTCAGGTCGTTCGACATCATCGGCCTGCAGGAGGTTGATGGCGGAAGCTTCCGTTCGGGTAACGTCAATCAGGTGGAATACCTGGCGCACCGGGCCGGGTTTCCGCATCACTACAAGCAGCTCAACCGCAACCTGGGCCGGCTCGCCCAGCACAGCAATGGTCTGTTGTCGCGGCTAACCCCCGAGCGCATCGAGGAGCACCGGTTGCCCGGCACCCTGCCTGGCCGCGGCGCCATCCATGCCCGCTTCGGCTCGGGTCCCGACGCACTGCACGTGTTTGTCGTTCATCTGGCCCTGAGCCACCGTTCGCGGGCTCGCCAGTTCGACTATCTCGGCGAGATCATCACACCGCTCAGCCATGTGGTGGTGATGGGCGATCTCAACTGCACCCCGGATCAACTCCACAGCCGTCATTCGAGCTTCTGCACCGCGCTACCGTTAAAGCCAGCGCGCCCTCTGTTGAGTTATCCTTCCTGGCAGCCAAGCCGGGCGCTGGACCACATCCTGCTGTCTTCGTCGCTGGAAGCGGACAACCTGCAAGTGCTCGATCAGCTTTACTCGGATCACCTGCCGATCGCCGTGGATATCCATCTTCCCGCTGCCTGCCGGCGCGCTCTGGCCAGACCGTCAGACCAATGACCGGTTGCCGGACTTTCCGGTACACGGGCACTGTGACGCTGATTTCAGGCGTGGCTTGGCGGTTGCCCGCACAGGGCCCGATAACACCAGAAAAAACGCAACCGCTGCCATGATAGCGAGGGATTCATGAACCGAGCTGCATCCGAACCGGCGCTCCTGGCCTGGATCGACACCCTTACCGAGCGGCTGGGCAAGGCACTCGCCTGGCTGGTCCTGATAATGATGCTGGTCCAGTTCCTGATCGTAGTGCTGCGCTATCTCTTCAACTTCAACAGCATCCCCATGCAGGAATCGGTGATGTACATGCACGCCGCGCTGTTCCTGCTGGCGGCCGCCTATACCCTCAAGCACGATGGCCACGTGCGCGTGGACATCTTCTATCGAGGCTTCTCGCCACGCGCCCAGGCCTGGGTCGACCTGCTGGGCACGCTGTTCCTGCTGCTGCCGTTCATGGGCTTCGTGATCGTCTCCAGCCTGGGCTATGTCGGCGCTTCATGGGCGATTCTCGAGGGCTCGCCGGACAACGGCGGCATCCCCGCCGTATTCCTGCTCAAGACCTTGATGCCGGCCTTTGCGGTATTGATGATCCTCCAGGGCAGCGCCGAGATCGTTCGCAAGTCGCTGATCATTTCCGGTCGCTTGCCGCCACAGCACAAGCATGATCACAGCGAGGAGCCGATCTGATGCTGGAATTCATGCCGCTGGTGCTGTTCGCTCTGATCTGTGCCGTACTGATGCTCGGTTTCCCGGTAGCGCTGACGCTGGCGGGCACTTCGCTGGCTTTCGCCGGGCTGGGCATGGGACTCGAGTCGCTGGGCATCGCTGCCAATTTCGATGCCAGCTTCCTGTCCGCGCTGCCCAACCGCCTCTACGGCATCATGACCAACCAGACGCTGCTCGCCGTGCCATTGTTCGTGCTGATGGGCGTGTTGCTGGAGAAGTCCAAGGTCGCCGAGACCCTGCTCGACGCCATGGCGCTGCTGTTCGGCTCGCTGCGCGGTGGGTTGGGAATCTCGGTGACGCTGGTCGGCATGCTGCTGGCCGCCTCCACCGGGATCGTCGGCGCCACCGTGGTGACCATGGGCCTGCTGTCGCTGCCGACCATGCTCAAGCGCGGCTACAGCCCGTCGCTGGCAACCGGCACGATCTGCGCCACCGGCACGCTGGGCCAGATCATTCCGCCGTCGATCGCCCTGGTACTGCTTGGCGACGTGCTCTCGTCGGCCTATCAGCAGGCGCAGTTGACGATGGGCATCTGGAGTCCCAAGACCGTATCGGTGGGCGATCTGTTCATCGGCGCGCTGGTCCCCGGGCTGATCCTGGTGGTGTTGTACATTGCCTATGTGGCGTTCATCGCCTGGCTCAAGCCGGAATCGGCACCGCCCGCCGATCGCCAGGAACTGATGGCCGAGCTCAATCATCAGGGCAGCCTGTTCAGCTTGCTGCTCAAGGGCCTGGTGCCGCCGCTGGTCTTGATCGTCACCGTGCTGGGCTCGATTCTCGGCGGCTTCGCCACGCCTACCGAGGCCTCGGCGGTGGGGGCCTTCGGCGCGCTGGTGCTGGCACTCGCCTATCGCAAGCTGGACTTCGCCACCCTGCGCGACGTGGTGCGCTCGACGACCCACGTCACCACCATGGTATTCCTGATCCTGATCGGCGCCGCGCTGTTCTCGCTGGTGTTCCGTGCCTACGGTGGCGAGCAGCTGGTCAAGGAGCTGTTCGTGAACATGCCCGGCGGCGTGGTCGGCGCGACGATCATCGTCATGCTGGTGATCTTCCTGCTCGGTTTCATCCTCGACTTCATCGAGATTACCTTCGTGGTGGTGCCGATTGTCGGCCCGGTGCTGCTGGCCATGGGCCTCGACCCGATCTGGCTGGGGATCATGATCGCCATCAACCTGCAGACCTCGTTTCTCACTCCGCCGTTCGGCTTCGCGCTGTTCTATCTGCGTGGCGTGGCCCCCGAATCGGTGCCCACCACGGCGATCTACCGCGGGGTGATCCCGTTCATCGTGCTGCAGCTTTGCATGCTGATGGCGCTGGCCTTCGTGCCCGAACTGGCGACCTGGCTGCCGGCCCAGTTCAAGTGACGCGACCAGCGCGGGCTGATGCCTGGCGCCGCTAGCCCGTATTCAGCATGGCGCCGCCCATGAGCCGCACCCATTCGATCATCGGTGTCGGGTAGATGCCCAGCAGGATGATCAGCAAGGCCACCCCCAGCACGACCACACCGCCAGCGCGCGCGCCCCAGTTCTCCGGCGCGTCACGCTTTTGCATGCCCGCCTCGGCCAGATACAGCGTGACCATCACCCGCAGGTAATAATAAAGCCCGATGGCGCTGCCCACGATCACGGCCCCCACCAGCCACCAGCGCTCGGCCTCGACACCCAGCGCGATGATGTAGAACTTGCCGATAAAGCCTGCGGTGAAGGGGATGCCGGCCATCGAGAGCATGGCCACGGTGAGCACCGCGGTCAGGTAGGGACGCCGCCAGAACAGTCCGCGATAATGGTGCAGCGCCGCCGCATCCTCGCCCCGATAGGGCGACGAAATCAGCGTCACCACGCCGAATGCGCCCAGCGTGGTCAGCATGTAGACCACCAGATAGACCCCGGTCGCTTCGACCGCAAACCCCTCGCCGATGACCACTGCCGTGAGCAGGTAGCCGAAGTGAGCGATCGACGAGTAACCCAGCAGGCGCTTGAGATTGGACTGGGTCAGCGCCAGCAGGTTGCCGACCAGCATGGTGAGGATCGCCAGTACCGCCAGCACGCCGTGCAGCCAGGCCCCCTGAAAGGCCGGCGCCGCCATGACCAGACGCAGCAGCACCACGAACACCGCGACCTTGCTGGCCGAGGCGAGAAAAGTCGATGCCGGCCCCGGACCGCCTTCGTAAACGTCCGGCGTCCATAGGTGAAACGGTACGATCGACAGCTTGAAGCCCAGTCCCATGAGCACCAACGCGGCCCCGGCAAGCCCCCAGGCACCGGGACTTTCCGCCAGACCGACCGTCAGGCCGGCAAAATCGAGCTGCCCGGTCTCGGCGTAGAGCAGCGCCATGCCGAACAGCAGGATGGCGCTCGCCGCCCCGGACAGCACCAGATACTTGACGCCGGCCTCGAGCGAGCGCCGCTCATGATAGGTATAGGCGAGCATGCCGTACAGCGGCATCGACAACAGTTCGAGGCCGAAGAGCAGCGTGGCCAGGTGGGTGCTGGCGGCCAGCACCAGGCCCCCCGCCGTGGCACACAGCAGCAGCAGATAGAACTCTTCGCGCGGTCCTCGATAGTGCTCGAGGTAAGCATGACCCAGCGTGGCACAGGCCAGCGCGGCGACCAGGATCAATACCGCGGCGAAGATCGCCAGGCCATCGACGGCCAGCATCGGCGTGGCCAGCGGCGCCATGAACCAGACGCCGATCAGCGAGACCAGCGCCAGGTTGAGTCCTGCGGCCGTGGTCATGGCGATGGCGGTATGCTGGCGGCGCCAGGCGATTGTCAGCATCACCACGATGGCCGTGGCACTGACCAGGATCAGCGGCGTCAACGCCAGCAGGTGCGTCGCGGTCAAGGTCATGGAGCCCCCGTCGGCAGAGTGGACGACTGTACAGCGGCACCGAACAGCTGCTGCACCTCGAGCATCGCCGCGCCGGTGGTATCCAGCAGGGGCTGTGGGTAGAGGCCGAACAGCAGCACCAGGCCGAGGAGCGAGAGCATCATCAGATATTCACGACCATCGAGGTCGGCGAAGCGCCCCTCGCCCTGCGCCGGTCCGAAGTGAACTCGCTGCATCAGCAGCAGTGAATAGACCGCCGCCAGCACCAGCCCGCCGCTGGCGATGACCACCGTCCAGGGGGCGACCGGGAAGCTACCGAACAGGATCATGAACTCGCCGAGAAAATTGGCGGTGCCGGGCATGCCCAGCGAGGCGACGACGAAGAACAGCGAGAATCCCGGCAGGCTCCCCATGCGCCCCCATAGACCGCCCATTTCGCGCATGTCGCGGGTATGCAGCCGTTCGTAGAGCTGGCCGCTCAAGATGAACAGCCCGGCCGCCGAGAAGGCATGCGCGACCATCAACATCACCACCCCCTGCAGGGCGAGCTCGGTGCCGACATAGATGCCGATCAGCACGAAGCCCATGTGCGAGATACTGGTATAGGCGATCAGCCGCTTGACGTCCTGCTGGCCGCAGGCCAGCAGCGCCCCGTAGAAGATGCCCACCAGGCCCAGCGCCATGGCTACCGGAGCGAAGGTCTGCGACGCCTCGGGAAACAGCGGCAGGGCGAAGCGCAGCATGCCGTAGGCGGCGGTCTTGAGCAGAATGCCGGCGAGATCGACGCTACCCGCGGTGGGTGCCTGGGCATGGGCGTCGGGCAGCCAGCCATGCAGCGGCACCACCGGCAGCTTGACCGCGAAAGCGATGAAGAAGCCGAGCATCAGCAGCATTGCCGTGCCTTCGGAAAGCTGGGTTTCCATCAGCGTCGCGTAACTGAACGAGTACTCGCCGGTATTGGCGTAGTTCACGAATACCAGACCGAGGATCGACACCAGCATCAACAGGCCGCTGGCCTGGGTATAGATGAAGAACTTGGTCGCTGCGCGGATGCGGGTCCGCCCTTCCGAGCCACTGTGCCCCCACAGCGCGATCAGGAAGTACATCGGCACCAGCATCAGTTCCCAGAAGAAGAAGAACAGGAACAGGTCGATCGCCAGGAAGACGCCGACCACGCCGCCGAGTATCCACAGCAGGTTGAGGTGAAAGAAGCCGACCCGGCGCACGATCTCGTTCCAGGAACAGAGTACCGCCAGTATGCCCAGAAAGCTGGTCAACGCGATCAGCACCAGCGACAGGCCATCAAGCGCCAGGTGCACGCTGATGCCAAAGCGTGGAATCCATGCCACCTGCCACTCCATGGACCAGCGAACGCCCTCGCTGGCGGTGCCCATCTGCGGCAGATAGTAGTCACCCTGGAACCACAGCCCCAGCGTGATCAACAGTTCGATCAACATCGTCGCCAACGCAATCCAGCGCGGCGCCTGATCGCCGAAGCGCTCGCCCTGCCAGCACAGCAGGCCGCCGACGAAGGGAATCAGGATCAGCCAGAGCAGCGTCATAAGCGGTGCATTCCCCGTGTTTGTCGATACATTGGTGGCCTCCCCCTGCCCCTCGTTATATAAACCATGATCCGCGAATCAAGCCGTTCAGCCGCCCAGTACCAGCACGATCAAGATCACCGTGATCCCCATCGCCATGCTGACGGCATACAGCCGCAGCTTGCCGGACTGGGTGTGGCTCAGCCCGCGGTGCGACAACCAGGCCGTCCAGCCTGCCACCAGCATCAGGCGATCGATGATGTCGTTGCGCAGCACATGGACCAGGCCGAGATAGGGGCGAACCAGCAACCGGTCGTAGACGATATCGAAGCCCCAGGCGTGATACCAGAATCGCCATAGCCGGGCCTCCCAGCCGCCAGCGACGCGCTCGGCGAGCCAGCGCCGGCGGCTGAGAAACAGCCAGGCGGCCAGTCCCAGGCCGCCCAGCGAGGCGGTCGCGGCGAGTATCTCCACCACGCTACGCACGATCCCCTCGGCCTCGGCACCCGGGCTCGCTGGCAACACGCCCGCCAGCGGCGGTTGGATCCAGGCGCCGAGAAAGGTCGACAGGATCGCTAGCACGAGCAATGGCAGGCCGTGGGCCAGCCCGCGACCGGCCTTGGCATGGCGCGCGTTGTCACTTTTCATTTCGCCGTGGAAGGTGCCGATGATCAGCCGCAGGGTGTACAGCGAGGTCAGCACGGCGCCGACCAGGCCCGCCAGCATCAGACCGCCATTGCCGGCCGCCCAGGTCTCCCAGAGAATCTCGTCCTTGCTGTAGAAGCCGGCGGTGATCAGCGGCAGCGCCGACAATGCGGCACCGCCGATCACGAAACCGGCATAGGCCAGCGGCAGCCGGCGCCACAAGCCGCCCAGGCGGCGCATGTCCTGCTCGTGATGGCAGCTGATGATCACCGAGCCGGCGGAGAGAAACAGCAGCGCCTTGAAGAAGGCGTGGGTCATCAGATGGAAGATTGCCGCATCATAGGCCCCCACCCCCAGCGCCAGGAACATATAACCGATCTGGCTCATCGTCGAGTAGGCCAGGATTCGCTTGATGTCGGTCTGGGCGAGTGCCGCAAAGCCGGCCATCAGCAGCGTCAGCGCGCCGATCACGCCGATCAGATAGAGTACCACCGGGGCCAGCTCGAAGATCCCGTACAGCCGGGCGACCAGGTAGACGCCGGCGGTAACCATGGTCGCCGCGTGAATCAGTGCCGACACCGGCGTGGGGCCGGCCATGGCGTCGGCCAGCCAGGTGTGCAGCGGCAACTGGGCCGACTTGCCCAGCGCGCCACCGAGCAGCAGCAGGGCCGCCAGCTGAACCTCGAGGCCGCCCTCACTCCATACCTCGGGGGCGCGGGTGAGGATCTCGGCGATGTTCAGCGTGCCCAGCGCGTTGAACAGCAGGAACAGTCCGATGGCCAGGAACACATCGCCCAACCGAGTGACGATGAACGCCTTGAAGGCCGCCCAGCCATTGGCCGAGGTCTGGTAGTAGTAGCCGATCAGCAGGTAGCTGCACAGGCCGACGCCTTCCCAGCCCAGGAACAGCAGCAGTACGTTGTCGCCAAGTACCAGCAGGGTCATGCTGAACACGAACAGGTTCATGTAGGCATAGAAGCGCCGCAATCCATGCTCGCCGCGCATGTACCAGGCGGCGAACAGATGGATCAGAAAGCCGATGCCGGTGATGATCGACAGCATGGTCAGCGACAGGCCGTCGAGACGCAGGCCGATGGTCGGCTGGAAATCGCCCACCGACAGCCAGGTCCAGAGCGTCATGTCGAACACCTCGCCGACCTGGAAATTCCAGGCCAGCCAGGCGGTGACCAAGGCCGCCAGCCCGACGCTGGCCACGCCGACCACGGCGCTGGCGCGTGCATTGAGCGTGCCTCGCGACAGGGCCAGGATCAGGGTGCCGACCAGCGGCAGTAAAAACGTCAGTGGCAACAACGACATCGACAGCTCCCTTAGCCGCGCATTCGGTTGGCGGCGTCCACGTCAAGCGACTTGAAGCGATGGTGAAGCTGGATCAGCAGCGCCAGGCCCACGCTCGCCTCGGCCGCCGCCAGGGTGATCACCAGCAGGTACATCGTCTGGCCTTCCGGCTGGCCCCAGGCCGCACCGCCGACGATGAACGCCAACGCCGCGGCGTTGAGCATGACTTCCAGGCTCATCAGCACGAACACCATGTTGCGCCGGGTAATCAACCCGGCGAAGCCCAGCGCGAAGAGGATCGCCGCCAGCACCAGGCCGTGTTCCATGGGTATTCCGTTCATGGCGCCTCCTTGCGGGCAGCGGATTCGGCCTGGCTCTCGGGCTTGTCGGGGGACGCCGCGCGACCGACGTGCGATGCCGTGACCAGCGCCGCCAGCAGCAGCATGGCGCCCAGCTCGACGACCATCAGCCAGGGCCCGAACAGCAGCGAGCCCACCGCCTTGGCGGTGACGACCTCACCGCTGATCATGCGTCCGGTATTGCCCGACCATAGCGTGGCCACCAAGGTCACCAGCAGCACCGCGGCCAGCAGCGCCGGACCCAGCCAGATGCGCGGCTTGAGCCAGGCCTTCTCCTGGGCAGTGGTCTGCTCACCCAGGTTGAGCATCATCACCACGAACACGAACAGCACCATGATCGCCCCGGCGTAGAGGATTACCTCCAGCGCTGCGGCGAACGGCGCGCCCAGCGCTAAGAACACCAGCGCCACCGAGATCAACGAAACGATCAGGTAGAGCAGTGCGTGCACCGGGTTGGTATTGGTGATGACCCCCAGTGTCGCCAGTACGGCGACCAGACCACTCAGATAGAAGGCAATTTCCATGGTTGCGTCCCGCTAGTGAATGCTGACTACGGCAACAGCGACTTGATGTCGATCGGCTGTTCCTCGTTCTGCGCCTGGCCCTTGTCCTTGCCGGCAATCGAGAGTCCCGCCACCTTGTAGAAGTGATAGTCATGATCCTTGCCGGGCCCATTGATCAGCAGGTCCTGCTTCTCGTAGACCAGTTCCTGGCGCTTGAACTCGCTCATCTCGAAGTCCGGGGTGAGCTGGATCGCCGAGGTCGGGCAGGCCTCTTCGCACATGCCGCAGAAGATGCAGCGCGAGAAGTTGATGCGAAAGAACTCGGGATACCAGCGCCCATCCTCCTGCTCGCCCTTCTGCAGCGAGATACAGGCCACCGGACAGGCGACCGCACACAGGTTGCAGGCCACGCAACGCTCCTCGCCGTCGGGATCGCGGGTCAGCACGATGCGTCCCCGGTAGCGCGGCGGCAGATAGACCGACTCCTCCGGGTAGTTGAGCGTCTCGCGCTTGCGGAAGCTGTGCATGAAGACCATGCCCAGCGTGCGCAGCTGGGAGACGGTGCCCTTGATCACGTTCATGAACATGGCCATATCTCCTCGATTACAGTGGCGTGATCACAGCGGGTCGGCGATCAGTACCACCGCCCCGGTCACCAGCAGATTGATCAGAGTCAGCGGCAGGCAGAACTTCCAGCCGAAACTCATCACCCGGTCGTAGCGCGGGCGCGGCAGCGAAGCGCGCAGCAGCACGAAGAACACCAAAAAGGCGCCGGTCTTGAGCGCGAACCAGACGATCGGCGGCAGCAGCGGGCCGTGCCAGCCCCCGAAGAACAGCGTCACGATCAGCGCCGAGACCAGCACCATGCCGACGTATTCGCCGATGAAGAACATCCCGAACTTCATGCTCGAATACTCGACGTGATAGCCGTCGGCCAGCTCCTGCTCGGCCTCGGGCTGGTCGAAGGGGTGACGGTGGGTCACCGCGATGCCGGCGATCAGGAAGGTGACAAAGCCGAAGAACTGCGGGATCACGAACCACAGTCCCTCCTGGGCGTTGACGATCTCGCGCATGTTGAACGAGCCGGTCATCGCCACCACGCCCATCAGCGCCAGGCCCATGAACACTTCGTAGGACAGCGTCTGCGCCGAGGCGCGCATGGCGCCGATCAGGGCATACTTGTTGCCGCTCGACCAGCCGCCGAACAGCACCGCGTAGACGTTGATGCCGGCCATGGCGAGGAAGAACAGCAGGCCGATGTTCCAGTCCAGCACGCCCCAGCCCGGGGTTATGGGAATGATCAGGAACGACAGCAGCAGAGAGGCCATGGCGATCGCCGGGGCCAGCACGAACAGTGTGCGATCGGCGAACGGCGGGATCCAGTCCTCCTTGAAGAAGATCTTGATCATGTCGGCCATGAGCTGCATCGAGCCGAACGGCCCGACCCGGTTGGGCCCGTAACGATCCTGCCACAGTCCCAGCAGGCGCCGTTCGACCACTGTCATCATCGCCCCCAACAACACTGCGCCGAGCAGAATCACCACGGCCTGAAGCATGGCGATCAGACTGGCGACGACCGTCGGCGACAACCAGTTCATGGGCGATCTCCTGTTTCATCGCCACGCCGTGTCGCGGCGCCGGCGTCGCGATAGTTCGTTGCCCGCGTGCTCAACCCGGCCCAGTCACCGCTGACCAGCGCCGGCTCGACGCCCGCCGGCACACCGATCAGCCCGGCGGGTAGCGCGGCATCGAGCTGCACCGGCAGGCTGCACCGGCCGCCCTCGGTGGCCACGTCGAGCAGCTCGCCGTCGTTACAGCCCAGCCGCTGGGCATCGTCGGCCGACAGCCGCAGCGTCGCCGGGGCGCTGCGCTCGACGATCGGCGCGGCGCGCGCCGAGGTCTCCTCGCCGCCGAACAGCCGTGGCAGCACTACCACCTGCCAGGCTGAGTCGCGCGGGGTGAAATTCGCCGGTAGCGAGGTGTGGTATGCATAATCGCCCGGCTGCGGGTGCAGCAGGCGCACCCCGGGATCGCCGGCGCTCAGATGGCCGCCGATCTCGTCGGTGAACTTGTTCCAGGCCTGCGGCGAGTTCCAGCCCGGCGCCCAGGCGAAGGCGACCTCTTCGCGCGGCCGATCGAAGCCGTTGTAGCCTTCCATCGAGAAGGTGAACGGCGAATCGGCATCCTGGGGGGCGCGCGGCTCGTTGACGTCGAGATGCGCGCGCATCGCGGTGCGTCCGCTGTAGCGGTGCGGCTCGCGGGCCAGCTTGAGACCGCGCACCCGGTAATCGGCGCCCGGCGCGGCGCCGAGGATACCGTGCAACTCGGGATGGCGCTCGGCGCAGGCTCGGGTCACTGCATCGAGGGTGATCTCGCCGACATCGTGGCGCAGCATGTCGGCGCGCAGCGCATGCAGCCAGCGCCAGCTCTCGTGAATACGCGTCTCGGGACGGATATAGCGCGGATCGAAGACCTGAAAGAAGCGCTGGGCGCGCCCCTCCAGGCTGACCAGGGTGCCATCGGCCTCGCTAAAGGCCGCCGCCGGCAGGCCCAGGTGGGCATGCTGCCAGGTGGCGGTACGCTGATGGTCGAGGGCGATCACCGTCTCGGCACGCTCCAGCGCGGCATCGACCCGGGTGCGCGGCGCGCGCTGGTAGAGATCGTTCTCGAGGATCACCAGCGCATCGGCGCGGGCGCTGGCAAGTTCGTCGAGCGCCCATTCGAGCGGTTCGCCGCCAAGCATCGCCAGGCCGGTGCTGTTGGCCTCGCGACGCACCAGCAGCAGGCTGCCTTCGCGAGCCGAGCGCGATAGTGCCCGGGCCACGCTGCCGGCCGCCTCGATTACCGCCAGCGAGCCCAGCGAACCGCCGCTGACGATCAGTGGACGGCGTGCCGCGAGCAGCCGCTCGGCGATGGTTTCGGCTTCGCGCCGGGTGGCTTCGTCGAGGCCTTCCACCGCCGGGGCCGCCGAATCGATGGCGTGCGCCACGGCGAAACCGAGCCGTGCGATATCGTCCGGTGCCAGCGCCCAGCTCGCGGCGCTGACGTCGTCGAGCCCGGTGGCGGTGGGGTAGGCGATATACAGTGGGTGATAGCTGTCCTGGCCGAGCGTCCTGACCGCCTCGTCGTTCCAGGCCGGGATGTCGCGCTCGGCGGCCAGCTCGTTGCGTCGCGCGGTGGCCGCCTGGCGCACCGCCAGGCCGACCCGCGCGGCACTGGCGATCAGATCCTCGCCGAGCACCAGTATCGCGTCATGATCTTCGACGTCGCGCAGCGTCGGGGTGGGCAGTCCGCAATTCTGATTGAGCGCGTGCATCGCCGTCAGGCAGGCCAGCTCCTGCGCGGCGATGCCGGTCGAGAAGTTGCCTTCGCCGACCAGCTCGCGCAGCTGATGATTGCTTTCGAGACTCGCCCGCGGCGAGCCGATGCCGATCACCCGGCGCGCGGTGCGCAGCAAATCGGCGCCGCGGTCCAGTGCGGCGTCGACTTCCAGGGTCACCGAGGCGTCGCTGCGATCGCTGCGCCACTCGGGCCGTAGCGGGCGATCGCGGCGATTGACGTAGCCATAACCGAAGCGGCCCCGATCGCACAGGAAGTAGCGGTTGACCTCGCCGTTATAGCGATTCTCGATGCGTCGGATGTCGCCGTAGCGTTCGCCGGGGCTGATGTTGCAACCCGCCGCGCACTGATGGCAGATGCTTGGCGCGAACTGCAGATCCCACTTGCGGGTGTAGCGAGCGGAGTGGGTCTGGTCGGTGAACACCCCGGTCGGGCAGACCTCGGTGAGGTTGCCGGAGAAGGGGTTCTCGAGCACACCGTCCTGGTGACGGCCGAAATAGAGATTACTGTTGGCGCCGAAGGCGCCGAGGTCGATACCGCCGGCATAGTCGCGGTAGAAGCGCACGCAGCGATAGCAGTTGATGCAGCGGTTCATCTCGTGGGCGATGAACGGCCCCAGGTACTGATTGCGGTGGGTGCGCTTGCGAAAGCGATAGCGCCGACGGTCGTGACCGGTCATCACCGTCATGTCCTGGAGGTGGCAATGACCGCCCTCCTCGCACACCGGACAGTCGTGAGGGTGGTAGGTCATCAGCCACTCGATCACGTGGGCACGAAACGCCTTCGCCTCGTCGTCGTCGATCGAGATCCAACTGTCATCGGTCGCCGGGGTCATGCACGACATCACCAGCTTGCCCTGGGTGTCGTCGGCGTCCTTGTATTGCTTGACCGCACACTGGCGACAGGCGCCGACGCTACCCATCGCTGGATGCCAGCAGAAATAGGGAATGTCGAGGCCCAGCGACAGGCAGGCCTGCAACAGGTTGTCCGACCCGTCCACCTCATAGGCGTTGCCGTCCACGTGAATCGTCGCCATGCCGTTACCTCGCCTTGGGATGAATGGACCCGCTCATACCTCGCCCACCGGAATCGAATCCGCATGGGCGGTGCGACGCGGATGGGCGATCCCGGCCTCGAAGTCCGCCCGAAAGTGGTTGAGCGCCGATTCCAGCGGCATGGCCGCCCCCGGCGCGTGAGCACAGAAGGTCAATCCCGGCCCCAGGTCCGTGGTGTGCTGCTCGAGGATCTCGATGTCACCCTGTTCGCCTTCGCCACGCTCCAGGGCCTGAAGGAGCTTTACCGTCCAGGGCAGGCCGTCGCGGCAGGGCGTGCACCAGCCGCAGGATTCCCGAGCGAAGAACTGCTCGAGATTGCGCAGCAGCGATACGATGCTCTGACGTTCGCTGACCACCGTCAGCAGCCCGGTGCCCAGACGGCTGCCGTGCTGGCCGATGGTATCGAAGTCCAGGGCCAGATCGAGGTGCTCCGGCAGCAGGAAGCCGGTACTGCCGCCGCCGGGCAACCAGGCCTTGAGGGTATGGCCCTCGCGCATGCCCCCGGCGCGCTCGAGAATCTCCCGGCCGCTGGTGCCGATGGGTAACTCCCACAGGCCGGGACGCTCGACCAGCCCCGAGACGCCATAGAGCTTGGTGCCGCCATCGTCGCTGAGGCCGCCGGACAGGCCCTGATACCAGTCCGCGCCGTGGCGCATCACCGCCGGGGCGTTGCACAGGGTCTCCACGTTGTTGACCACCGTCGGCTTGCCCCAGGCGCCGGACTGACCCGGAAACGGCGGCTTGGCGCGCGGGTTGGCGCGCTTGCCCTCCAGGGAGTTGATCAGCGCGGTCTCCTCGCCGCAGATGTAACGGCCGGCGCCGGTGTGCAGGGCGATATCGAAATCGAAGCCGCTACCGCCGACGTTGCTGCCCAGCCAGCCCGCTTCTCGCGCCTCCTCGATGGCCAGGGCCAGGGAATGCGCCGCCTCGACATATTCGCCGCGCAGGAAGATGTAACCGTATCGGGAGCGGTTGGCGTAGCCGGCGATGATCATGCCCTCGATCAGCAGATGCGGCTGCTGCTCCATCAACAGACGATCCTTGAAGGTGCCCGGTTCCATCTCGTCGGCGTTGCAGAGCAGGTAGCCGCGCGGCAGATGGTCGCCCACCTGGGTCAGCCCCCACTTGACGCCGGCGGAGAAGCCGCCGCCACCGCGGCCACGCACGTTGGCCTTCTTCATGGTGTCGATCACGTCGGCGCTGGAACAATGCTCGAGGGCGTGGGCGGCGGCGCGATAGCCTTCCTTGTCGCGATACTCCTCGAGCCCGACCCGCGCGCCATCCTCGCGCAGCCGCCAGGTCAGCGGATGGGTGTCGGCGTGGCGCTCGGCGGCGCTCTGGCGCAGTTGGCAGTGGTAGCGCAGCCGGGAGTCCTTGGGTATCGCATTCATGGATAGGCCTCCAGGAGTTCATCCAGATCGTCAGGCGCGATGGGGCCGAAGGTGTCGTCATCGATCATCATCGCCGGGCCGCGATCGCAGGCGCCCAGGCAGCACACCGGCAGCAGGGTGAAGCGGCCGTCCGCGGTGGTCTGACCCAGGCCGATACCGAGGCGTTTGGCCAGGGCGTCGCCGAGTTCCTCGTAGCCCGTCAGGAAGCAGGAACTGCTGTCGCAGACCAGGATCACGTGGCGCCCCACCGGCTGACGAAAGATCAGGCTGTAAAACGTCGCCACGCCCTCGACGGAAGCGGGACCGATGCCCAGCACTTCGGCGATGGCGGGGATCGCCGCGTCGGGCACCCAGCCGTGGCGGCGCTGGACGATCTTGAGCGCCTCGATGCAGGCCGCCTGGGGCTGCTCGTAGTGAGCGCGCTCGTGCTCGATCGCCCGGCGATCCTCGTCGGCAAGGGTGAAACCTTCGCCATCGCTGGCGATGTGTCGTGCGCTCTCGGTCATGTCAGCGATCCACGTCGGCCATCACGAAATCGATACTGCCCAGGTGGGCAATCAGGTCGGGCACGAAGCCACCGCGCATCAACGCGGGAATCTGCTGAAGGTGCGGGAAACTCGGCGTGCGGATGCGCGTGCGATAGCTCATGGTGTTGCCGTCACTGGTCAGGTAGTAGCTGTTGATGCCCTTGGTCGCCTCGATCATCTGCTGCGACTCGTTGGGCTTGAGCACCGGCCCCCACGACACCTGCAGGAAGTGGGTGATCAGCGTCTCGATGTGCTGCAGCATCTTCTCGCGCGGCGGCGGCGTGGTCAGCGGATGGTCGGCCTTGTAGTCGCCGGCGGGCATGTGGTCGACGCACTGCTGAATGATGCGCAGGCTCTGGCGCATCTCCTCGATGCGCAGCTGACCGCGATCGAAGACGTCGCCGTTGGCGCCCAGCGGCACCTCGAAATCGAAGTTCTCGTAGCCGCCGTAAGGACGCTTCTTGCGCAGATCGAAGTCGCAGCCGGTGGCGCGCAGATTGGGCCCGGTGACCCCCCAGGCAAGTGCCTCGCGGGTGGTGAAGGCGGCGATGTGGCGGGTCCGTTCGCGGACGATGGCATTCTCCATCATCGCCCGTTCGTACTCGCGCAGCCGCTTGGGCATCCAGTCGAGAAAGCCCTGCACCAGCTTCTTCCAGCCCCTGGGCAGGTCCTGGGCCACCCCACCGATGCGGAACGAGGCCGGATGCATGCGAAAGCCGGTGATCGCCTCGATCACCTCGTAGCCCTTCTGGCGATCAGTGAAGGTGAAGAATACCGGAGTCATCGCCCCCAGGTCCTGCAGATAGGTGCCCAGGAACAGCAAATGGCTGGTGATGCGAAACATCTCGGCCATCATGATGCGAATGGTCTGGGCCCGTTCGGGCACCTGGATGCCGGCGAGCTTCTCCACCGCCAGGATGTAAGGGAAGTTGTTCATCACCCCGCCGGTGTAGTCGACGCGGTCGGTGTAGGGAATGTAACTGTGCCAGGACTGGCGCTCGCCCATCTTTTCGGCGCCACGATGGTGATAGCCGATATCCGGCACGCAGTCGACGATCTCCTCGCCGTCGAGCTGCAGGACGATGCGGAAGGCCCCGTGGGCGGAAGGGTGGTTGGGCCCCAGGTTGAGGAACATGAATTCGGTGTCGGCGTTCTCGCGCTGCATGCCCCAGTCTTCGGGCTTGAATTGCAACGCCTCCTGCTCGACCCGCTGGCCTTCGACGGTCAGGGTGTAGGGGTCGAACTCGGTGGCCCGCGCGCCGTGATCCTTGCGCAGCGGATTGCCTTGCCAGGTCGGCGGCATGAGGATCCGGGTGAGATGCGGATGGCCGCGGAAGTCGACGCCGAACATGTCCCACACTTCGCGCTCGTACCAGTTGGCGTTGGGGTAGAGCGACACGCTGGTGGGCAACGCCAGGTCATCCTCGTGCAACGCCACCTTGAGCATCACGTCGCGGTTGCGCGAGATCGACAGCAGCTGATAGAAGACCGTGAAATCCGCGGCGGGCAGGCCGCGTCGGTTGCCGCGCAGACGTTCGTCGATCGCCGACAGATCGTAGAGCATATCGAACGGCTCGGGCATGTCGCGCAAGAAGCTCAGTGCCTCGATCAATACCTCCCGGGCCACCCACAGCACCGGCATGCCGGTCAGCGTCGCCTGCTCGAGGATGGCATGATCGCCGAAGCGCTGCTTGAGCGCACCGACGACGGGATCGTCGGCGGCCGTCGAATCGGGGGTCGGTGTGGCAACGCTCATGGACGTGAACTGGCTCCTGCGACAAAAAGTGAAAGCGCGCTCAGATGCTGTCGGGCGTACGCAATTCGGTGGCCTGGATGCGCTGCGCCCGCGCTTTCTCGCGCTGCGAGGGCATTTCGGCGCGATAGACGCCCTGGTCGCCGACCACCCACGACAACGGCCGCCGCTCCTCCTGGATCGAGTCCTGAAGCAGCTGCAGACCCTGCAGGAAGGCCTCGGGGCGTGGCGGACAACCGGGCACGTAAACGTCCACCGGCAGAAACTTGTCGACGCCCTGGACCACCGAGTAGATGTCGTACATGCCTCCCGAGTTGGCGCAGGAGCCCATCGAGATCACCCACTTGGGCTCGAGCATCTGGTCATAGAGCTGCTGGATGACCGGCGCCATCTTGATGAAACAGGTTCCGGCGATGACCATGAAATCCGCCTGGCGCGGGGAGGCGCGAATCACCTCGGCGCCGAAACGGGCGATGTCGTGCGGCGCGGTAAAGGCCGTGGTCATTTCCACGTAACAGCACGACAGGCCGAAATTGTAGGGCCACAGGGAATTCTTGCGCCCCCAGTTGACGGCCGAATTGAGCACCTCTTCCAACTTGCCGGTAAAGACGCTGCGATGGATCTGCTGCTTCATCGGGTCGTCCTCGACCCGCTGACGCTCGCCCAGTGGATAACGTGCGTCCGCTGACACGGCGTCTTCGGCACGCGTGAGGGTATAAGCCATGCATCTCCTCCAGCTAGCGGCTAGCTGCCACGTCGTTATTGAGCATCCCGGGTCGGTATCGGGTCTTGCTGCATAGCAAGGCCGGAACGTCCGGTTCAGGAACCGGGATCACGCATCTTGCGTTTGGGAGCCCAGTCGAGGGCGCCGACACGGCTGTCGTAAACCAGGCCGGCGAGCAGAATGAAAATGAACACCGCCGCCCCGGCGAAACCGCCCCAGCCCACCTCGCGCACCGATACGGCCCAGGCGAACAGGAACACGGCCTCGATATCGAAGATCACGAAGAGCATCGCGACCAGGTAAAACTTGACGGAAAAACGCTGGCGAGCACTACCCGTACCCACCACCCCGGACTCGAACGGCAGGGACTTGCTGCGTCCCTTGCTGCGCCCACCGAGCAAACTGGCGGCACCGATCATGAAGGCGCACAGGGCGACGACGGCAACGACAAACAGGCCGGCGGCCCAGTATTGCGCGATGATCGCGGTAGCGTTCTGGTTCATGCATTCCCTCGTTAAAACCATGAACGGTAGACAGACCCAATCGCTCAGCGATCATTGATTGTAGTTTTTGAGGCCTGGCCTTTGTCCGTACGGGTCAAGTATAGGAGATCATTAGAGAATTGTCAGAGGCAAGCGGTACTTTCGGCGCAGCCACGCTGACTGATAAACATTCATACTCATCTCCCGCCCATCTCAAGAATACGCTATCGGCGGCTGGAGGCCATCCTTGAGTGCCGATCGCGATTCAGCACAGCGGCGCCAGCCAGCGGCCGGCCAGCCAGAGCAGCACGGCGTAGCGTACACCCTTGGCGATCAAGATCAACAGGCTCGCGCGCCACCAGGGCAGGCGCATCACGCCGGCCAGCATGGTCAATGCATCGCCCACCAGCGGGGCCCAGCTTAGCAGCAGGCTCCATGCACCCAGCCGGGCGTACCAGCGCTCGCCGCGTACCAGGGCGCTCACCGAGACGGGGAACCAGCGACGCCCCTGGAAATCGCGGGCATAGCGTCCCAGGGCAACGTTGATCAGACTGCCTAGCGTATTGCCCAGTGTGGCCACGCCCCATAGCGCCAAGGGTGGCTCGCCGAGACACCACTGGCGCGCCAGCCACGCCTCCGAGCCGCCGGGCAGCACCGTGGCACTGGCCAGCGCCACCAGAAACAGGCTCAGCATGGCCGACACCCCGCCCGATGCACTAGGCTATAGCTTTTCCAACGCAAGCTGCATCCGATAATGTCCGCGACTCCTCGTATCGCCAATGTATTGACCATCGCCGGCTCCGATCCCTCGGGGGGGGCCGGCATCCAGGCCGACCTCAAGACCTTCTCGGCGCTGGGCACCTACGCCACCAGCGTGATCACCGCACTGACCGCGCAGAATACTCGCGGCGTCAGCGGCGTGCAGCCGGTGCCCGCCGCGTTCATCGCCGAGCAATTCGACACCCTGCTCGACGACGTCGCCATCGACGCCGTGAAAATCGGCATGATCGCCGGCCGCGAGGTCGCCGAAACCGTGCGCGAGTGCCTGGAGCGCCGGCGGCCGCGCTGGGTGGTGCTCGACCCGGTGATGGTCGCCAAGAGCGGCGACATCCTGGTCGACGACGCAGGCATCCAGGCGGTCCGCGAGGTGCTGGTACCCGGCGCCGACCTGATCACGCCCAACCTGCCCGAAGCGGCGGTGCTGCTCGATGCCGACACGCCGCGCGACAGCGACGCCATGCAGGCGCTGCTCCCCCGACTGCTCGACCTGGGCGCCCCGCACGTGCTTCTCAAGGGCGGCCATCTCGACGGCGAGCGCTGTCCGGATCTGCTGGGTTCCGCCGAGGGCAGCAGCTGGCTCGAGGCCGAGCGCATCGCCACCCGCAATTTGCATGGTGCCGGCTGCACGCTGTCCTCGGCGATCACCGCCCACTTGGCCCGGGGCGAGCCGCTGGTCAGCGCGGTCCAGCATGCCAAGGTGTGGCTCAGCCAGGCGCTGCACGCGAGCGAGCGGCTCAGCGTCGGCCATGGCCGCGGGCCGGTGCATCATTTCCATGCCTGGTGGTAGCCGGCCGGCGAAACTTGCAGACCGCGACAGGGCGCACCATGCTTCCAATCACGCTTGCGGGTTCGTCGCCGCCGAGCGACTCGCCGAGTGACAATCGTGGGAGGATGCCGCCATGCCTCAGACCCTGCTGTTTGCCTGTGACCTTTCCGCCGAGAATCGTGCCGCTTTCGCCCGGGCGGTGCGCCTGGCCGTGGACAACGGCGCGCGCCTCGACGTGCTGCATGTGCTCGATCCGCATTTGCCGCACCAGGCGCTGCGCGATCTTGAAGACGCCGTGGTCGCCGACATGGAACGCACCCTGCAGGATCTGCGCGAGGATTATGCGCTGCCCGAGCCGGAAGTGTTGATTCAGACCATGACCGGCGAACCGTATGCCGAGATCGTGCGCGAGGCCCACGAACGCAAGGCCTCGCTGATCATGCTCGGTACCCATCGCAAGCGTGGCCAGCCCGACCTGGTTGGCGGTACCACCCTGGCCCGGGTAATGCGCAGCGCGCCCTGTCCGGTATTCTCGGTCAGCCATTCGCCCGATCAGCCGTGGCGCGACATCTTGGTTCCCGTCGACTTTTCCATGGCCGGTCGTCAGGTCCTGCGACAGGCCCTGACCCGCTTCCCCGAGGCCTGCCTGACGCTGCTCTACGCCTGGGACATCCCCGGCGAACATGAACTCGCCTCGAATAGCGACTATGCCCGCTGGCGCGATAGCGAGCTCGCGGGGCTGCGTCGTCAACTCGAGCGCGAGGTCGACGCGCTGCTTGACGAGCTGGGCGACGTGCCCGAACTCGAACTGGTGCTCGAACAAGGCGATCCGGACGAGGTGCTGGCGAGCCGTCTGCGTCGCCTGCCCCCGGATCTGCTGGCGCTGAGCAACCAATACCGCCGGGGCCGAGATCATTACAATGTCCTCAACGAGCAGCTGCTCGCCGACCCTCACTGCGATCTGATGATCTGTCGGGCCTGGTAGCGGGCCTCTTGGCGGTGGCTGCCCGGCCCGCTCGCCATCCGCCGGGCCTTGGGTTCACAAGCCGCGGCCGCGTCACGGCAATCGGCTGCGGCTTTTCTCGCTCGGCCGCCTGAATGGCCTTGGCGAGCGTATTCAGGGTTCGCCTGCCGCGCTCGTCGGCCCGTTCGACGTAGATGTCGCGGACCGCAGACTCATTTCACGGACATCGCAGACTCATTTCACGGACATCCTCGCGCTGCGCTCGTTGCGCCCGGACCATGCTACGCTCGTCTCCGATGTGTTTCTTGCCATCGGAATTCTCATGCGAGCATTGATCCAACGCGTCAGTCGCGCCAGCGTGGCGGTCGATGGACAGACCGTCGGCGCCATCGATCACGGCCTGCTGGCACTGATCGGCGTGCAAAAGGGCGACGATACGACACGCGCCGACACGCTGTTGCACAAGTTGCTGCACTACCGGGTGTTCGGCGACGAGGCCGGCAAGATGAACCGCGACCTGAAACAGGCCGACGGCGGACTGCTGCTGGTCTCGCAGTTTACCCTGGCCGCCGATACCGGCAAGGGCCTGCGGCCGAGCTTTTCCAGCGCGGCCCCGCCCGACGAGGGCCGACGGCTGTTCGACTATCTGCTCGGCGAGGCGCGCCAGGCCTGGCCGCGCGTCGCCAGCGGCGAGTTCGGCGCCGACATGCAGGTTGCGTTGGTCAACGAAGGACCGGTGACCTTTCTGCTGGAAACCTGAATCACCTCCATCGAGCAAGCGAGCCAGACTCAGTTTGCGCCGACCAGCTCGGCCTCCAGCCGTTCCAGTTTCTCCTCGGCCTCGAGCCAGGCCTGCTCGAGTGCGTCTACCTCGGCCTTGAGCTCGCCCTGGCGGGCCAGCAGATCGGTCAGCTCGGTCTTGCGCGCCGCCTCGGTATAAAGCGCGGGTTCGCCCAGCGCCGCCTCGAGTGTGGCGAGCCGCCCTTGAGCCTCGCTCATGCGCCGCTCGACCTTGTCGCGCTCGCGCTTGAGCGGGCGCAGCTTGTCGCGCAGCTCGGCGGCGGCACGCCGCGAGGCCTTGCGGTCGGCTGGCGGCACCTCGGCCGTCACCGCACCGGCCTTCTCGGCTCGCGCTTCGCGCCGCGCGCCCTCGAGTCGCGCCTTGAGCCAGGCCCGGTAGTCGTCGAGATCGCCATCGAAGGGCGTTACCTTGCCGTCGGCAACCCGCCAGAACGCGTCGACCGTGGCGCGCAGCAGGTGACGATCGTGGGAGACGATGATCACCGTGCCCTCGAAGGCCGCGAGCGCCTCGGTGAGCGCTTCGCGCATCTCCAGGTCGAGGTGGTTGGTGGGCTCGTCGAGCAGCAGCAGGTTGGGTTTTTGCCAGGCCACCAGCGCCAGCGCCAGGCGCGCTTTTTCGCCGCCGGAACAGCGCGCCACCTCGCCGAAGGCATCGTCGCCGCGAAAGCCGAAGCCGCCCAGGAAATCGCGGATCGCCTGGTCGCTGGCCCTCGGCGACAACCGCTGCACGTGCATGAACGGCGTGGCGGCGAGGTCGAGCCCGTCAAGCTGGTGCTGGGCGAAGTAGCCGATCTTCAAGTGCTCGCCGGGCACCCGCTTGCCGGCCAGCAGCGGCAAATCGCCGGTCAGCGACTTGATCAGCGTCGACTTGCCGGCGCCGTTGGGGCCCAGCAGGCCGATGCGCTGGCCGGGCAGCAGGGTCAGCTTGACGTCGTCGAGCAGCGCCGAGTCGTCCGCATAGCCCAGCCGCGCCTCGTCGAGCACCAGCAGCGGATGCGAGCTCTTGTCGGCGGACGGCAGCGTGAAGTGGAACGGCGAATCGACGTGCGCCACGGCGATGGTCTGCATGCGTTCGAGCATCTTCAGCCGGCTCTGCGCCTGGCGCGCCTTGGTCGCCTGGGCGCGAAAGCGTGCCACGAAGCGCTCGATCTCCTCGCGCCGCGCCTGCTGCTTGGCGGCCTCGGCCTGCTGCTGGGCGAGCTTGTCGGCGCGGGTGCGCTCGAAGGTGGTGTAATTGCCGCTGTAGAGCGTCAGCCGGCGCTGGTCGACGTGAACGATGTGGTCGCATACCGCGTCGAGGAAGTCGCGGTCGTGGGAGATCAGCAGCAGCGTGCCGGGGTAGCGCGTCAGCCATTGCTCGAGCCACAGCAGCGCGTCCAGATCGAGGTGGTTGGTGGGCTCGTCGAGCAGCAGCAGGTCGGAGGGCATGAACAGCGTCTGGGCAAGGTTGACGCGCATTCGCCAGCCGCCCGAGAATGCCGCCAGCGGGCGCGCGAGATCGGCCTGTGTAAAACCCAGCCCGACCAGCAGCCGCGCCGCCCGGGCCGGCGCACTGTAACCGTCGAGGGCCTCGAGCCGGCCGTGCAGCTCGGCCTCGCGATGGGCCTCGCCGTTGGCGCTGGCGATCTCGAGCGCGGCCTGGGTACGCCGCAGCTCGCGGTCGCCGTCGAGCACGTAGGCGAGGATCGGGCGCGAAAGCGACTCGACCTCCTGGGCCATGTGGGCGATGCGCTGGCCGCCGGACAGGCTGACCTCGCCGCGATCGGGAGCCAGTTCGCCGAGCAGCAGCTTGAACAGGCTCGACTTGCCGCTGCCGTTGGCACCGACGATGCCGGCCTTGTGACCGTGGTGCAGGGTCAGCTCGGCATCCTCGAACAGCGGCTGGGTGCCGCGTTGCAGGGCCAGCTGGCGTAATGCGATCATGATGTTCTCCCGTCGACTCTAAGAGGGTGCTTACAAAATGCCTGCACTCGGCAATACGGCGTTGAAATTGCCCTCAAAATGCTCATTTACCCTTCGTAAACTGCGCTTTTTCACTTAATTTCGCCTTGTCTTGCCTTCGTTCGCCTATTTTGTAAACATCCTCTGTAAGGCTTCAGGACACGCTGTCCGTCGTCGCTAATGACCGACCATGGTACCCAATCCCCCTTCGCCGTGACTGCCCCGGATGCGCTCTGGCGCTATGCCCTGGCGATCTATGCCGATCCGGCGACCGCCAGCGCCTGCCTCGATCTGCAGGATCGGGCCGATGCCGACGTCTGCGAGCTATTGTGGCTGGGCTGGCTGGATCAGCTTGGCCTAGTGACGACTCCGAACGTCCGCCAGGTTCTGGCGCCGGTCCGCGCTCATCAGGCCCACTACACCCGTCCCCTGCGCGCCCGGCGTCGCGCCCTCAAGTCACTGGCCCGGCCGGGCTCGCCATTGGATGACTGGCGGGAACGGCTCAAACACGCTGAGCTGATGGCCGAGCGCCAGGCTCTGGAGCAATTGCAGGCCTTGACGCGGTGCGCAGCCGGGGTTCGGCCCTGGCGCGCCAGGGACGGTGACCTGCATAGCCGCCTGGCCCGACATTTGGGAGGCCCCCTCGACGATGCGCTCGCCGGCTCGCTGGCGATACTGGCGGTCGGTCTGCGTGCACTTCATGCCCGGACGACGTGTAGCACTGTCGCCACAAAGCCTGTAACTTCAAGGTAAGCGGTGTGTCTTCGGCCATGGACCACGCTGTCGGTGACTTTCAGCGGGATGTCCGCCACCCTCGGCGCGCCAATCCTGACAAATACAAGGAAAGCTTGCGACATGACTCCATCATCTCCGTCCTCCGGCGATAGCCAGAAACGCCCCGGTGGTCTGCTACGCATCCTGGGTGGTCTCGATCGGGGGCTTGGCGTGATCGAGCGCATTATCGTCGGTGGCAGCATACTCGTCATGGCCGCATTGATGAGTAGCAATGTGGTTGGCACTCTCGTGTTCGGGCAAGGCATTGCCGGTACCTACGAAATCACCGAGATGCTGATCATCCTCATTACCTTCGTCGGCATCGGCTACGCCGCACGCAACGCCCGGCATATCAGCATGTCGGCAATCTACGATCTGCTCAGCGGCCGGCTACGCAAGGCACTGCTGATTTTGATTTGCCTGGGCACGGCCGCATTGATGTTTTATTTCGCCTATAAATCCATCGATTACGTAATGGTATTGAAGGATCGCGGGCGGGTCAGTGCATCGCTTCGCATCCCCATGTGGACCATCTACCTCGCGCTGCCCATCGGCTTCACCCTGGCCGGCATCCAATACGTCCTGACCATCGCGCGCAATCTCATGAGCGACGACATCTACCGTTCGTTCACCGAGAAGGAGACCTATTCCGAGGTTCCCACGGACGATGGCGAACAAACTCCCGATCGCGATGATTCGCGCGGCGTTTGATTCCTCGACTACACCAAGACCCTAAAAATGCGAGGACTTTTTCATGCTGACTTGGCTAGGTGTGACCATGCTCGTGTTACTGCTGCTGGGGTTCCCGATGATGGTCCCCCTGGCCGTAGGCACGCTATTCATGATGTTTACCGGGATGACCTTCTTCGGCCCCGAGCAAGCGGTCAGCTGGATGATCAACGGTGTGGGCAGTTGGGTGCTGGCGGCGGTGCCCATGTTCATCTTTGCCGCCGACATCCTCACCAAGGGCCATACGGCCAACCGGCTCCTGGATGTGGTCGACACCTTCACCCGGCACATTCGCGGCGGCCTGCCCATCACCACCGCTGCCGCCTGCGCCCTGTTCGGCGCCGTCTCCGGTTCCACGCAGGCTACGGTGGTGGCCATAGGTACCCCCATGCGCCCGCGATTGCTGGCCAAGGGCTACTCTGACCACTTCTCCCTGGCACTGATCATCAACTCTAGCGATATCGCCCTGCTGATTCCCCCCAGCATCGGCTTCATTATCTATGGCGTGGTGATGAAGATATCGATCGGCGATCTGTTCCTGGCCGGTATCCTGCCAGGGTTGCTGATCCTGGCGATGTTTGCGATCTATTGTTACATCGACTCACGCCTCAAAGGCATCACTCCGGAGCCCCAGGCAAGCTGGAACGAGCGCCTGCGCTCCATGCGTCGGGTGATTTTGCCGATGGGCTTTCCGGTGTTGGTGGTGGGAGGCATCTACGGCGGCTTCTTCAGTGCCGTCGAGGCCTCCGCGGTGGCCGTGGCCTATGCCTTTATTCTCGAAGTCATCATCTATCGCAAGGTCTCGATCCGCGATCTCGGCAGCCTCGCCCTGTCCACCGGCATGATTACCGCCGTGGTCTTCATCCTTGTCGCCGTTGGCGCCGCCTTCTCCCAGACACTGGGTACGGCCGGCGTGCCGGAGAAGATCCTGGGCCCGCTCATCGAAGGCATCGGCGACAATCAGTTCCTGGCCCTTTTGCTGATTGCCGTCGCTTTCTTTATCGGCTGCATGTTCGTCGACCCGATCGTGGTCATCCTGATTCTGGTGCCGATCTTCAAGCCGCTGGTACAATCCACCGGGCTCGATCCGTTGCAGGTCGGCGTGATCGTCACGCTGCAGGCAGCCATCGGCTCGGCGACACCGCCCTTCGGCGTCGACATCTTCACGGCCATCGCCGTGTTCCGCCGGCCCTACATGGACGTGATTCGTGGCACGCCGCCGTTCATCGCTATCCTGGCATTGGCAACCCTGGTGCTAATTCTGTTCCCGCAGATCTCCCTGCTACTGCCCTCGCTGGGCGGCGATTGATCCCGTCGGCCCGGCCCGGCGCCGGGCCGCTCTCCGCGCTGACCCACGCTCATGCCACCATACGGCCGCGCCGCCTGGTTATCTGGTGAAAAGTTAATGCCACGGCCAACCCTGTGCCTGGAGCGAAATCTTCGTACAGACAAACGAAACTGCCCGGAAGCTCTCGCTTCCGGGCAGGGGGTCGACTAGCCAGCTACCCTGGCCGACGCGCGGGTCTCGCTATCAGGAGTCCTGGTTGCCGGATTGGCTCTGCTTGATCTGCTCGAGCAGGATATCCAGCGACTGCTTGCCACGCTCACCGACCAAATCGACATAGACCTGGCGAACCGGCTTGGCGAGTTCGCGGAACTTGGCGCGTTCTTCATCAGTCAGCTTGATGATGTTGATATCGCTCTTTTCCTTGATGGTATCAAGACGCTCGGTATTGAACTGGGTCTGGATGTCGTGGCCTTTCTGGACCATTTCATCCAGCGTGGTGTCGAGGGTCTGACGCTGCTCGTCGGACAGCCCTTCATACCAATCGAGGTTACCGATCAGATTGGCGATGAACTGCGACTGGTCGGCGAAGATCATGTAGTCCTGAACTTCGTAGAAGCCCATGTTCTCGTGGGCGAAAACCGGCTGGATATTGCCTTCCGCCTGGCCCTGCTGCAGAGCGCTGTACAACTCACCGTAAGCGATGGTGATCGGCGATGCGCCGTAGGCCTGGTAAGTCTTGCGCAGCAGGCTGTTGTCCATGACGCGAATCTGCAACCCCTGCATGTCTTCCGGGGTGCGGATCTCCTTGTTGGCAGTCCAGACCTGGTAACCCTCGGGCAGGGCAGCCAGCGGAACCAGATCACGCTCACGGAATGACTGCTGCCACGGATCGCTTTTCAGGAACTCATCGGAGTTGAGTATCTGCGCCGTTTGAAGCTGGTCGTTCGGCATGACGAAGTTGAGGCTCATCAGCTGGCTTTCGGGCACCGTGCCACCGAGAAAGCCCGAGCCGAAACCGATCTGTATCGAACCGTTCTGGATGGCATCGTAAAGCGCCGTGTAGTTCGATCCCCAGGATCCATAGGGGAGAAGCTGCACGGTGATGTCACCTTCGCTCTTCTCCTCGATCATCTTCTTGAATTCTTCGGCGTAGCTGTACTGAACGCTGCCTTCGGTCTCCTCGAGGCCGAAGCGCCAAGTTTCGGCGAATGCCGAAGAAGCGGTACCCACCATACCCAAGGCGGTAACACCGATCATGAAATTGCGCATTTGCATCACGTTCCCCTTTCGTTGTCGATGTTAATCCAGAGAAGAGCAAAGCCATGGCAATGTCAAGTCGGGGTCCGTAAGCGGGGATGTGCATGGATGCGGAACCTGACACGCCCTGTTAGAGTCCCACTAGCGGTTGGGCGGCTGCGAGCCATCGCCCACCGAAAGACTGTACATCGCATGCCGAACCACGATAACGAGGAGATTTCATGAAAATTCAGGTGACCGCCGTTGCCTTGACGCTACTGGCCAGCGCGCCGTGGGCCCTCGCCGCTCCCCAGAGCGACCAGCAGAAGCTCAGCTACAGCATCGGCGTAACGCTCGGCCAGAGTCTCTCCCAGGATATCCAGGACCTGGATATCGCCAGCTTCACGCAGGCCGTCGAGGACGTCTATGCCGGCGACGATCTGCAGATGAGCAAGGAGGAGATGACTCAGGCGCTGACCCAGTTCCAGCAGCAGCAGAACGCCGAACGTCAGAAGCAGGCCAAGCAGGCCGCCGAGCAGAACAAGGCCGAGAGCGAAGAGTTCCTCGCCGAAAACGCCAAGAAGGACGGCGTCAAGGTCACCGACTCGGGTCTGCAGTACAAGGTGCTCGAATCAGGTGATGGCGCCTCGCCGGATGCCAACGATACCGTCAAGGTCGATTACGAAGGCAAGCTGATCGATGGCACTGTCTTCGACAGTTCCTACGAGCGTGGCGAGCCGGTCGAGTTCCGCGTCGATCAGGTCATCCCCGGTTGGCAGGAAGCGCTGAAGATGATGAGCGTTGGCGATACCTGGATGGTCTATCTGCCGTCCGACCTGGCCTACGGCCCGGCCGGAACCGGCGGCCCGATCGGCCCTAACCAGGCGCTGGCCTTCAAGGTCGAGCTGCTTGACGTGACCAAGGCCGAGGCGAAGGCTTCAGGCCAGTCAGGAAACAGCCAGAGCCAGAACGAAAGCAATCAGGGCCAGGGTGATAGCGCCAACGCCGGCAATAGTGACCAGAACGGCTAAGCACGCCCAAGCGAGTCAGCCGCGAAAGGTTCGCTCACCCCCGCATGCCAGCCGTGCGGGGGTTTTTTGTGGATCTCCGCGTGATGAGGGTCAAGGCATCAAGCCACGGCGCCCGGCCTCGCAGCCAGAAGGAGAGTTCGATGAGCAGCGTTCAAGGCGCCCTGGGTCCGCTGTTTCTATTGATCCTGCTGGGCGCCCTGCTCGGCTGGCGACGCCTGCCCGGCGGCGATTTCTGGGTGCAGATGGAGCGCCTGATCTATTTTCTGCTGTTTCCTGCCATGCTGGTTTCCACGCTGGCCACCGCCGATGTCTCCCAGGTTCCGGTGGGTCGCGTGGCCATCGTGCTGCTGGGTGCCATCGCCGGCTTCGCGGTCGCGCTGTGGTGGGCCCGTCCCGCGCTGGGACTCGACGCGGCGGCGTTCACGTCGGTGTTCCAGGGCGCATTGCGCTTCAATACCTACGTCGGCGTTGCCGGTGCGGCTGCCCTGCATGGCAACGCCGGGGCGACGGTCGCCGCGGTGGCGGTGGCGCTGATGGTACCGGTGATCAACGTGCTGTGCGTGGCGTGCTTCATCGCCGCCGGCACTCTGGGCCCGTCGAGCCTTGCCAAGAGCTTCGCGGCGCTGACCCGCAACCCGCTGATCCTGGCCTGCCTCATTGGCATTGCCCTCAATCTATCGGGCCTTGGGCTGCCAGGGTGGAGCGAGCAGGCCGTCGGCCTGCTGGGTCGCGCTGCACTGCCACTCGGCCTGGTGGCGGTGGGCGTGGCGCTTCGCCCACGCGCGCTGGCGCGCCTCGATCGCGGCGTGTGGAGCGCCAACCTGGTCAAGCTGTTGTTGATGCCGGCCCTGGTGCTGGCGCTGGCCTGGCTGACCGGGCTCGACCCGGTCAGCCGTGACGTCGCATTGCTCTTCGCCGCCCTGCCCACCGCCACCTCGGCCTATATCCTGGCGCGCCAACTGGGCGGTGATGCCGAATTGATGGCGGCGCTGATCACTGGCCAGACGCTACTCGCCATGCTCAGCCTGCCGGCCTGGCTGGCGCTGACCGGCTAGCGCGAATCCGGCGGCCGGCGATTGGCGCGAGGACTTGTTGAAAATATGTCTCTTTTAGATTGACAGAACAAATGAGAACTATTACCTTTTGATTGTGGCGTTTGCCAAAGCGCCACGGACCATCGCAGCGAATGTCAGGTTCCTGCCATGGTTATCTCCTCATCAAGCTAGTCACGGTCTTACAGCCGCCCTCCCGGGCGGTTTTTTTATCGAGCGCCGCCCCTGTCAGACGCATGAAAAGGCCGCTCGATGAGCGGCCTCGGGACGGCATGCAGCGGCGGCGGTTTTTCTCAATCGGTCCGCGCGAAAAGCAGGTCCCATACGCCATGACCGAGCTTCGCACCGCGGCTTTCGAACTTGGTCAGCGGGCGAAACGCGGGGCGCGCCACGTAATCGCCCTCGGCCGCGGTGTTGCGGTAGCCGCGGGCCGCGGCCATGACCTCGGCCATGTGTTCGGCATAGGCTTGCCAGTCGGTGGCCATGTGCAGTGTGCCGCCGGGCCTGAGCCGGGTGCGCACCAGTTCGACGAAGCTCGGCTGGACGATGCGCCGCTTGTGATGCTTCTTCTTCGGCCAGGGATCGGGGAAGAATAGCTGCAGACCGTCGAGGCTGGCCTCGGGAATGCACTGCGACAGCACCTCCAGGGCGTCCTCGCGGTACACCCGCAGGTTGCTCAATTGGCGCTTGTCGGCCTCGTCGAGCAGCTTGCCGACCCCCGGGGCGTGCACCTCGATGCCGATGAAGTCGGTTTCCGGGTGGGCCTGCACCTGTTCGATCAGCGAGGCGCCCATGCCGAAGCCGATCTCCACCACCCGCGGCGCGGCGCGCCCGAACAGGGCATCGAGATCCAGCGGGCCATCGACGACGCTCAGTCCCAGACGCGGCCAGACCTCCTCGAGGCCGCGGGTCTGGGCGACGGTCATGCGTCCGGCGCGCAGCACATAGCTCTTGATGCCGCGCCGCGGAGGCGAATCGCCGGCTGACGAGGTCTCGCTCTCGACGCTCAAAGGGTTGTCACTCATCTCATGCACTCAGGAGTTGATCCGCCCGCTGACCGGCGATGACGCCTCGGCGCGCGAGCGCCGCGGCATGCGCTCGGCAAGGAAGGCCTCGCGGCCGGCCTCGATGGCCTTCTTCATGGCCCCGGCCATGACGATCGGGTGGCGGGCGTGAGCGATCGCCGAGTTCATCAGCACCCCGGCGCAGCCCATCTCCATCGCCAGCGCCGCGTCGGAGGCGGTGCCGATGCCGGCGTCGACCAGCACCGGCACGCTGGCGTTGTCGACGATCAGCGCCAGATTCGCCGGGTTGAGCAGGCCATGGCCCGAGCCGATCAGTGAGCCCAGCGGCATTACCGCGCTACAGCCGAGCGCCTCGAGTTCGCGGGCGACGATCGGATCGTCGCTGGTGTAGACCATCACCTCGAAGCCGTCGCGGACCAGCTCGTCGGCGGCCTTGAGCGTCTCGACCACGTTGGGATACAGCGTCTGGTCGTCGCCCAGCACCTCGAGCTTGACCAGGTTGTGGCCGTCGAGCAGTTCCCGCGCCAGCTTGCAGGTCCGTACGGCGTCCTTGGCGGTATAGCAGCCGGCGGTATTGGGCAGCAGCGTGTAACGCTCGGGGGACACGGCGTCGAGCAGGTTGGGCTCGTCGGGACTCTGGCCGAGATTGGTGCGGCGCACGGCGAAGGTGACGATCTCGGCGCCGCTGGCGGCGACCGCCGCCGCGGTCTCGTCGAGATCGCGGTACTTGCCGGTGCCGACCAGCAGCCGCGAATGGAACGTACGTTCGGCGACCCGCCAAGGCCGGTCGAGTTGAAGGTCGGTCATAATGGCTCCGAGAGTAGTCGCGGTGGCCTGCGCACCTGCGGTCGTCCTGCCGCGGCGATCAACCACCGCCGATGGCGTGGACCACTTCGACCCGGTCGCCGTCGGCCAGCCGGGTCGCGGTGTGCTGGCTGCGCGGCACGATCGCTTCGTTGACCTCGATCGCGATGCGCCGCCCCGTCAGGCCCAGCGTCGCGACCAGGTCGTCGAGGGTCGGTTCGCCGTCGAGCGTATGGCGCTGGCCATTGAGCTGAATCTGCATGACGTCTGTGCATCCAATGATCAAAGCGTTAACGGCCCGTTCCGAAGACGGGCCATCATTTTAACGCCAAACGTTGCCGCAGACATCCCGCAATCAGATATCTCGCGGCGGCCAGACATCGCTATCGACCTGTTCGGGCTCGTTGCGCACCTTGGGATCGAATACCGGCTCGCCAGGCGGGTCGACGGGCGGCATCATAGCGAGCCACATCGACGACGAAAGCCTCGGTGCTTTGCGCGGCCGACCGGATGCGCTTTCACGGCCTATATGATTCACCAAGTCAGGAGTGCTTCGCCATGCCCCATCGGTTTACCTGGATTGGCGTCGCGCTGAGCGGTTTGCTCGGCGTGGCCGCCGGCGCGTTCGGTGCCCACGGCCTGCAGGGGGACGTCGCGCCGGGTCTGCTCGAGACCTTCGACACGGCCGTGCGCTACCAGGTCTGGCATACCCTGGCGATGCTCGGGGTATTGGTCTGGCGTCAGATCCAGCCGCTGCGCGGTCAGCGCCTGGTGCTGGCGCTGTGGGCTTCGGGAGCCGCGCTGTTCTCGGGCTCGCTGTACCTGCTGGTGCTGACCGGTGCTCGCTGGCTGGGGCCGGTCACGCCGCTGGGTGGGCTGCTGCTGATGGCTGGCTGGCTGGCGCTGGCGGTCTGCGCCGGGCGGGCTCGCCCGGCGAGATGATTCAGTCGTCCTCGTCCTGATCGGGCAGTACGTAGGTCGCCGTGACCAGCGCCACCGGCTGATCGTCGCCGGCCGAGAACAGCTCGACCTCGCCCACCGCCAGGCGCCGGCCGAGCTTGACCAGCCGGGCATTGGCGATCAGGTCGCGATCGCCGCGAGCACGGCGCAGAAAGTGGCAGTTCAGGTCGCTGGTCACCGCCATCGCCTCGGGACCGATCTGAGCGAGGATCGCCACGTATAGACAGACATCCGCCAACGCCATCATGCTCGGCCCGGAGACACAGGCGCCGGGACGCAGATGCTCGTCCTCGATCGCCAGGCTCATGGTGGCGCGCATCTCGTCGACCCCTTCGATGGTGCCCTGACGATGGGGGAATACCTCGTCGAGAAATTCCTCGATGGCGGCGGCGGTCATTACGGTCATGGCTTTCTCCTGGCGGGCTCGATGACGCTCGGCGGTTGCGCCCACGATAGCGCAAGCGCCGAGCGCCGCACAGACCGCGAGCCGCGAGCATCAGGATACCCCCTACCCATTGCTAGCAGCTCATAACCCATAGCCCCGTGGGAGGGAACTTGTTACCGATGGAGCCAATTCATCGCGAATAAATTCGCTCCCACCCGCTCAGGCCTGCATAGCCCGTAGCCCGTAGCCCGTAGCCCGCAGCTCAGGATTTCGCCTTGTGCACGGCGCGCCAGTGATGCAAGAGCGGCTCGGTATAACCGGCCGGCTGGCTGCGACCCTTGAAGATCAGGTCGGAGGCGGCCTGGAAGGCGCTGGAGTCGGCCAGATGGGCAGTCATCGGGGTGTATTCCGGGTCGCCGGCGTTCTGGTCGTCGACCACCTTGGCCATGCGTTCCAGCGTCTCGCGTACCTGAGCCTCGCTGACCACGCCATGGTAAAGCCAGTTGGCGATGTGCTGGCTGGAAATGCGCAGTGTGGCGCGGTCCTCCATCAGGCCGACGTCGTGGATGTCGGGTACCTTGGAGCAGCCCACGCCGTGCTCGACCCAGCGCACCACGTAGCCGAGAATGCCCTGGCAGTTGTTGTCGAGCTCCTGCTGGATCTCATCGCGGCCCCAGTCGGCGCGTTCGACCACCGGCACCGTCAACAGGTCGTCGAGCAGGTCGCCTTCGCCCTGGCGCTCGAGTTCCTGCTGGACGGCGTCGACGTCGATCTGGTGATAATGCAGCGCGTGCAGTACCGCGGCGGTCGGCGACGGTACCCAGGCGGTATTGGCGCCAGCCTTGGGATGGCCGATCTTCTGCTCGAGCATCGCCGCCATCTTGTCGGGCATCGCCCACATGCCCTTGCCGATCTGGGCGCGTCCGCGCAGGCCGCAGGTCAGCCCGACCTGGACGTTGTTCTTTTCGTAGGCGGCGATCCACGCCGCACCCTTCATGTCGCCCTTGCGCAGCATCGCCCCGGCTTCCATGGCGGTATGCATCTCGTCGCCGGTGCGATCGAGGAAGCCGGTATTGATGAATGCCACCCGCGAGCGCGCCGCATCGATGCAGGCCTTGAGATTGACGGTGGTGCGCCGTTCCTCGTCCATGATGCCGATCTTCAGCGTGTCGCGGGCCATGCCCAGCACATCCTCGATGCGCGAGAACAGCTCGTTGGCGAACGCCACTTCCTGGGGGCCGTGCATCTTGGGCTTGACGATGTAGACCGAGCCGGTACGGCTGTTTCTCATCGCGGCGCCGTCAGTGGCGCCCGAAGCCGCGCTCGCGTTTTTGTCGGCCTTGTTAAGATCGTGCAGCGCGATCAGGCTGGTCACCAAACCGTCGAGGATGCCCTCGGGGATCTCGTTGCCGTCGCCGTCGAGCACCGCCGGGGTGGTCATCAGATGGCCGACGTTGCGCACGAACAGCAGCGAGCGCCCGGGCAGGCTCAGCGCGCTGCCATCGGCCGCACGGTACTCGCGGTCGGGGCTCAAGCGGCGGGTGAAGGTCTTGCCGCCCTTGTCGATGGTCTCGGTAAGATCGCCGCGCATCAGCCCCAGCCAGTTGGCGTAGACGCCGACCTTGTCCTCGGCATCGACCGCCGCCACCGAGTCCTCGCAGTCCATGATGGTGGTCACCGCCGCCTCGAGCGCCACGTCCTTGACGTGCGCCGGGTCGGTCTTGCCGATGGCGTGCTCGGCGTCGAACTGAATTTCCAGGTGCAGGCCATGATTGGCGAGCAGCACCGCCGTCGGTGCGCTGGCCTCGCCCTGATAGCCGAGGAACTGGTCGGGGCGCTTGAGGCCCACGTCGCGCCCGTCTTTCAAGGTCACCGTGAGATGGCGGCCGCTGACGCTGTAGCGCTGGGCGTCGCGATGCGAGCCTTCGGCCAGCGGCGCCGCCTGGTCGAGCACGTTGCGTGCGTAGCCGATGACCTTCTCGCCGCGCTTGGGGTTATAGCCGCCGCTTTTCTCGGCGCCACCCTCCTCGCCGATCACGTCGCTGCCGTAGAGTGCATCGTAGAGGCTGCCCCAGCGCGCGTTGGCGGCATTGAGGGCGTAGCGGGCGTTGCTCATCGGCACCACCAGCTGCGGGCCGGCCTGTACGGCGACCGCGGCGTCGACATTGCGGGTGGTGGCCGCGACGCTGCTTGGCGGATCGACCAGGTAGCCGATCCGCTTGAGGAAGTCCCGGTAACTGCGTAGATCGCGGACCGGCCCGGGGTGTGCCTTGTGCCACGCATCCAGCTCGCCCTGCAGGCGCTCGCGTTCGGCGAGCAGTTCGCGGTTCCTGGGAGTCAGATCGTGTACCAGCGCATCGAGCCCGGACCAGAAGTCGTCGGGATCGACCCCGCTGTCGGGCAACGCGGCCTCGTTGAGGAAGCGATCGAGTTCGGCGGCCACCTGAAGGCGGTGACGTGTGACACGTTGAGTCATGGCAAGCTACCTCCTGCTGCACTGCATGACGCCGTCGCGATGCGATGGCCCTTCATGCGGTAATTGTGGAAATACATTCCACACATTAGCTCAGAAAATCCCGCAAGGGGCAAGCGAGCAGGGCCAATGAGCGTCATCGGTTAGCGACACAAGGCCTGCGCTGGTTCACAATCGACGCTAGCATGGAGGCGTACAACAAGGAGCCCAATGAGCCAATTCGAATCCCTACAGGCCCTCGGACCGCTGGCGCGGATAAGCGCTTTGCCGCCGCGCGCGTTGAGCGACTACCTGGCGCACTATCGTCTGGCGCCGCTGCTCGATCGCCGGGTCGGCCTCTACGCCGGGTTCGTCGACACCGAGCGTTACCGGCTGTGGGCGCAGGTATGGACACCCGAGCAACCGTGCGGCACGGCCTTCGTCGTGCACGGGTATTTCGATCATCTGGGGCTCTACCGCCACCTGCTCGAACGGCTGCTCGACCAGGGCTGGCGCGTGGTGCTGTGGGACCTGCCGGGGCATGGCCTGTCCAGCGGGGCGCGCGCGACCATCGACGACTTCGAGGACTACGGCGCCTGCCTGCAGGCGCTGCAGCGTCAACTCACCGGCGAAGACCTGGCGCCTCACCCCTGGGTGGGCATCGGCCAGAGTACCGGCGCAGCGATCCTCGCCACCGACGCGCTGGGTCGCGGCACGGCCTCGCCCTGGCAGGGGCTCGCCCTGCTCGCGCCGCTGGTGCGGCCATGGGGCTGGCCGCAGTCGAGCTGGCTGCATCGCCTGGCCAGCCCGTTCATCCGCTCGATCCCGCGGAGCTACCAGGCCAACTCCAACGACGCCGACTTCGCCGCCTTCCTGCGCGAAAGCGACCCCCTGCAGCCCGACCGCCTGACGTTGACCTGGGTCACCGCGATGCGCCGCTGGATGAGCCATATGCTGGCGCTGCCGGCCAGCGACCTGCCGGTGCTGATCCTGCAGGGCGAGCAGGACCTGACCGTCGACTGGGCATGGAATCTCGAAGTGCTGACCGGCAAGTTTCCCCAGGCGCGGGTGGTCCGCCATCCCGAGGCGCGTCACCATCTGGTCAACGAGTCGGCGTTCATCCGCGAGCCGCTGTTCGACGAGCTCGATGCATTTCTCGCCGGCTTTCACGGCGCCCCGGCCGCGGCCGATCAACCCACCACGACGCCCTGAACATGTCTCGATACCATGCTCGACATTCACCGACGCTGCGCGCGCCAGGATGGCTCATCGCGCTGTTGATCGCGCTGGCTCTAAGCGGCTGCGCGAGCGACCCGGGCCCGCCCAGGACCGCCCGCCAGGCGCTCTACGGGCTGGGCGAACGTGCCGCCGAGGCGACCCTTGCCGCGCCGGTGTGGCGGGTGCCGGAAGGCGAACGCGTACTGTTGCTCGCCCCGACCGAGGTCGATACCGCGCTGTCGATCGAACCCGAGCAATTCGGCGAAACCCTGACCCGCGCCCTGCTGGCCGTCGATGCGGGCCCCCAGGTGCTCGACTGGATGCCGGACAGGACCACTCGCGATGTACCGGACAATCAATGGTTGCTGGAAAGCCGCCTGATCGCCGAAGGCCCGGCGCTGACGCTCTCCGACCGCCGGCTGCTGCCCTACCGGCTGGAACTCGCGCTGCGCCGGCCCGGCAACGACGAGCCCCGCTGGCAGCAGACGCTCACCGGCGCGCTCGATGCCTCGGCACTATAGGAGAGCGCCCGCAACCGCGTTAAACGCGCCCCAAACTTGTACTCGAAGCGCATCCGAAACGCGCCCTCGGCGCTTTTGTCAGGCCGGTAGCCGAGTCACAATGGCTTCAGCGGGATCGCTCGCCCGCGCCGCGTCACGTTCGCCAAAACAAGGAGCCGTCATGTCGCGTTACGCTCGCCACCTGCAGGACCGCCAGGGACCGACCAACCCCTTCCCGGGCCTCAAGGCCCTCGAGCGACGCCTGGGGCGCCGCATCCCGCATCGTCTGGGCTCCAACGAGGGGCTCGACATGCCGCACCGGGCATTGACGGCGCGCTTCGGCGACGAATTCGCCGAACTCGCCCGCGCCTACGGCGACGCCGAAGCGCTCGGCGTCCGTCAGCGCCTGGGCGATGCGCTGGGCAGCCCGCTCGAGTCGCTGTTGGTCGACGCCGGCGCCGACAGCCTGATCGCGCTGACGCTGCGCGCCTGCTGCGAGCCCGGCAGCCCGGTGATCGCCAGCGCCGGCACCTATCCGACCTTCGGCTACTTCGCCGCAGGCCAGGGTTGTCGGTTGAGCGAAGTCGCCTACCAGGACGCTCCCGGGCTGCTCGCCCCCGATCTCGAGGCGCTTGCCGAGCGGGCGCATCGCGAAGACGCGCATCTCGTGTATCTGGCCAACCCCGACAATCCCGGCGGCCACCTGCACGACGACGCTGCGGTGCTCGCCCTGCGCGACGCTCTGCCCGATAGCTGCACGCTGCTGCTCGACGAGGCCTATCACGACTTCCGCCGGGATGCCGCGGCGCCCTCGGCGGGTGCGGTGTGGCCCGGGGCGATCCGCCTGCGCACGTTCTCCAAGGCCCACGGACTGGCGGGACTGCGCATCGGCTACGCGATCGCCGAGCCCGAGGCCCTGGCCATGCTGGCCAAGGTGCGCATCCACTATGCCGTCTCGTCGCTGGCGCTGAGCGCCGCCGAGACCGTGCTCGACAACCCCGACGAGACCCGCGCCCACGTCGACGCGGTCATCGCCTGTCGCGAGCGCCTCACCGAGCGCTTGCGCGGTCTGGGCGGCGACGTGCCGCCCAGCGACACCAACTTCATCGCCGTGCGTCTCGCCGACGCCGAGCGGGCTGCCAGCATCCATCGCCAGTTGCTCGATGCCGGCACCCTCGTCCATCGCCCCGCTCACCCGGCGCTCGGCCATGTGCTGCGCATCAGTACCCTCGCCGCCGCCCTCGAACCGGGGCGCCTGGGCGCGCTGGAGGGCGCGCTGACGGCGTGACGCCACCCGGCTCAGAGGATGTCTACGAAACAGGCGAACAATGGCAAGACAAGGCGAAATTGAACGAAAAAGCGCACTGGGCTCGCACGCGAGTTTACAGATAGTAAATGAGTATTTTGATCGGACTCGCGCTCGAGGATAATTTCAACGCCGTATTGCCGAGTGCAGCCCTTTTGTAAGCATCCTCTCAACCGCCGTTGGCGCCGCCGAACACCACCATGGCCACACCGGCCAGATAAAGGCCGATAATGGTCACGCTCTCGAAGCCGATGCGTCCCGGGCCATGCTTCTCGCGGCGCACCAGGCCCATGATCAACACCCCGGTCATGACCATCGACAGCGCCACCCACAGCAGCGTCTGGTTGGAGATGGCGTGATAGATCGAGCCCTCGCGATAGGCGATGTCCGACATCGCGGTAAACAGCGTGTCGTAGGCATTGCCGCCGATGATGCCTCCCACGGCCAGCGTCAGGGCCCCGCGCCGCACCGCTGTCACCGAGGTCACCAGCTCCGGCAGCGAGGTGGTGATCGACGTCAGCAGTACCCCGACGGCGACCTGGCCGAGCCCGGTCTCCTCGGCGATCACCGTCGCCGAGCGTTGCAGCAGCCACCCGGCGACCCCCAGGATCAACGCCATGATCAGAAACGACGTCCACAGGGAGGCCAGCGAGCGCTGCTGGAGCGCCTCGTCGGGCACATCCTCGCGCGTCTCGCGGGTGCGGGCGGGCATCCACATCGGCGCGGTACGCGCCTCGTTGACGATGCGCAGCCCGTAGGCATAGCCCACCACCATCAGCGGCGTGATCGGATGGATGCCCCACAGCGTCCACTCCGGCGAGAAGCTGCCCACCAGGATCAGCGACAGCATGCAGACCAGCAAGGCGCCCTGCATCAGGTTGCCGATGGAGGCGGCCGCATGCTCGAGATTGACGCGCCGCAGGAACATGTCGGCGACGGTGAGAAACAGCGTCTGTACGGCGATGCCGCCCACGGCGTTGCTCACCGCGAGTTCGGCCTGGCCGGCCCAGCCCGCTGTCACCGAGAGGACGCTGCCCGACAACGAGGTCGTCGCGCCCAGCAGCAGGGCGCCGGCGATGGCCTCGCCCAGGCCGGTGCGATCGGCGAGGTCGTCGACCACATGGGTCAGGCGCGTACCGATCACGCCGATCACCAGCGCACAGAGGCAGAACAGGCCGATGCTCCAGGCCAGCGGCAGATTCGTGAGGGACAGCGGCATGGCGTGGCTTCTCCGTCAGCCGCGAGGCGTGGCGACGCCCGGCGTGGCGACGCCCGGCACGTCGGGGAAATGCGTCGGCACCGCATCCATATACGCGCGGCACGCAGCACGGTGCGATCGCGAAAGCGTGCCCCCACCAGTTGGCAGCCGATCGGCAACCCCTCCCGGCTGAATCCGCAGGGGATCGATGCCGCCGGCTGGCGCGTCAGGTTGAACGGATAGCTGAATGGCGTCCAATCCATCCAGTCCTGCATGCTGCTGCCATCCGGGACTTCGAGGCCGGCGGTGAATGGCAGAACGGCGACGCTGGGCATCAGGAACAGGTCGAATTCGTCACGAAAGCGGGCTTCGAAGCGCGAGGTCAGGACCCACCGGGCCTCTTCCGCCGCGTGCACGTCATTGGCATCGAAGCCCTCGCCGCGCCAGGCGTTCTTCAGCAGCCCCTCGCTGATCAAGTGACGCTGGGCCTCGGTCAGCTGATAGCACAGCCGCCAGGTGGTGGAAAACCACAGTACCTTGAATGCCTCGCCCGCCTCATGCAGATCAAGATCGCTGGGCACGACCTCGGCGCCCAGCTCGCTGAGCGTATGCGCCGCTCGCTCGATCGCCGCGGTGATCTGCGGATCGACCCCGACCCGGCGCGCCTTGGTGATCAGACCGATGCGCAGCCCCGAAAGCGTCTGTCGGGTGGTCTCCCTCCAGTCCGCCGGCGCCGCGGCGACGGCATAACTGTCGCGAGAGTCGTAGCGGCCGATGACGTTGAGCATGCGGATCGCGTCGTCGACCGTGCGCGTGATCGGCCCGATATGCGACATCGACGGCAATGAACAGGGCGGCCACTGCGGCACCAGCCCGAAGGTCGACTTGAAGCCGAACGTGCCGGTGAAGGCGGCGGGGATGCGGATCGAGCCGCCGGAATCGCCGCCCTGATGCAGCACGCCCAGGTTCAGCGCGCAGGCCGCGGCGGCGCCCCCCGACGAGCCGCCGGGGGTAAGCTGCGTATTCCAGGGGTTGCAGGTGATGCCGGTCAGCGGGCTGTCGGTAACGCCTTTCCAGCCGAATTCGGGAGTGGTGGTCTTGCCCAGGATGACGGCGCCGCCTTCGCGCATCCGCCGTGCCGGCGGCGAATCCTCCGCGCACGGCGCGGGATCGGAGATCAGCGTGCCTTCACGGGCGGGCATGCCGCGCACCCGGGTCAGGTCCTTCATCGTCACCGGCAGCCCGTCCACCGGGCTCAGCGGCTCGCCGCGCCGCCAGCGGGCTTCGGCGTCGCGGGCGGCGGCCATCGCGCCCTGGTGATCGACATGACAGAAGGCGTTGATCGCGGGGTTGTGGCGATCGATACGCGCCAGCGCGTTCTCGACCGCCTCCACCGGCGAGAGCCGGCCCCGCTCGTAGGCGTCAATCAGAGCGGCGGCATCCATCGCTGCAAGATCGCTATCCGTGCTGTTCATCGAACCTCCTTGGCGTTGGCGTGGCTGACGCTTAATGGCGCAGAAGCCGTCAGCGATCCACAAGGGCCAACCCTGGCCCCTGGCTATCAGCTTAGCGTGACACCGATGTCATGGACTACTCGCCGTGGCAGGCCGATCGCGACCGCTGCGCAGGCGATCGAGCTGACGGTAGCCGATCGCTTCGAGCAGCTGGCTGCGCCCCGGGTGCGGCTCGCCGGCCAGGTCGGCCAGCGTCAGCGCCACCCGCAGCACGCGATGATAGGCGCGCGCCGAGAGCTTGAGCCGAGTCAGCACGTCGGCCAGCCAGGCGCGCTCGGTGTCGCTCAGCGCACAGGCTGCCTCGAGCTCGGGGCCCGGCAGGCGTGCGTTGAGAAAGCCCCGGGCGCGTTGCCGCTCGCGGGCCGCCAGCACTCGCTCGCGAACCTGCACGGAGCTTTCGCCACGGGTATCGGCGGTGAGCTGGTCGGGCGGGATTGCCGGCACTTCGACCTGCAGATCGATGCGATCGAGCAGCGGACCGGAAAGCCGCCCCTGGTAGCGCTGCACCTGGGCCGGGGTGCACACGCAAGTCTGGCGCGGGTCGCCCAGGTGCCCGCAGGGACACGGGTTCATCGCCGCCACCAGCTGGAAACTGGCCGGAAAGCTGCGTTGCTGGCTGGCCCTCGCGATATGGATCTGCCCCGATTCCAGCGGCTCGCGCATCACCTCGAGCACGCTGCGGTCGAATTGCGGCAGCTCGTCGAGAAACAGCACTCCTTGATGCGCCAGCGAGATCTCGCCGGGGCGCGGCCGCGAACCGCCGCCGACCAGCGCCACGCCGCTGGCGGTGTGGTGCGGCGAGCGAAACGGCCGCTCACCCCAGCGTTCGAGCAGGTCGAGCCCGCACACCGAGCGGATCGCCGCGACCTCGAGCGCCTCGTCGGGCGACAGCGGCGGCAGAATGCCCGGCAGGCGGCTGGCGAGCATGGTCTTGCCGGTGCCCGGCGGGCCCGAGAACAGCAGGTTGTGGCCGCCCGCCGCCGCGACCTCCAGCGCCCGGCGCGCCTGGTACTGACCGCGCACGTCGGCCAGATCGGCCAGCGGCTGCTCGGGCAGCGTCGGCGTCGTCACCCAATGCGGTTCGAGCCGGGCCTGGCCCAGCAGATGGGCGACCACCTGGGAAAGGTGCTCGGCGGGCAGCACCTGCAGGTCGCCGGCCAGCGCGGCCTCGTCGGCGTTACCTGCGGCGACCAGCAATCCGCGCCCCCGTGCCTTGACCGCCAGCGCCGCCGGCAGCACCCCGGTAACCGGACGCAGCCGGCCGTCGAGGGCCAGCTCGCCAAGACACTCCACTCCCTCGAGGGCGGTGGCCGGCACCTGCTCGGAGGCCACCAGGATGCCCAGCGCAATGGGCAGGTCGAAGCGTCCGCCTTCCTTGGGCAGGTCGGCCGGTGCCAGGTTGATGGTGATGCGTCGTGTGGTGGGAAACTCGAAGCCGGCGTTGAGCAGTGCGCTGCGCACCCGCTCACGGCTCTCGCGAACCGCGGTTTCCGGCAGGCCGACCAGGGTCATGCCTGGCAGGCCGTTGGACAGATGGACTTCGACCAGGACCTCGGGCGCGTCCAGCCCCAGCCCCGCACGCGTGGTGATGATGGCTAATGCCATGGCCGCTCCTTGCCCGGCGGATGCTCAAGCGACGTCGCATGCCAAGTTTCTCGTTCACCTTCCAGAAACGATAGCGACCCCGCACCCAGTGCCTGTTCCAGCCTGTTCATTGATACAGGCCTAGTGATACAGATCGGCGCGGGGACTGCAAGTCTCGAGGCCAACGCAAGAGACCGCGCTATGGCGGCTTGGGCGATGAGGCGTCGGTATCCTCGGGGGGCGCCGTACCCTTGGCGGATGATGTATTTCCGGAAGCGGTCTTGCTGGACGCTGCCGTGTCCTCGGGTGGCGCTGCCGTGTCGGCGGCGACCATCGCCGGCGATCCCGGCGCGCCGGCACTGTCGTCGAGACTGGCTTCGAGCGCGGCGACCTGCTTTTCCAGCGACTCGACCCGTGCCCGGGTGCGCTGAAGCACATCCATCAGGATGTCGAAGTCCTCGCGGGTCACCAGCTCCATGCGATCGAAGGCTCCACGCATCACGTTATGCACGTTGCGCTGGATCTCTTCGGGCGCGTGAGAGGCATCCTGAAGGCGCTCGCCCAGCTGCTGGGCGAGGCGGCTGATCCGTTCGCTACTGATCATCGGCCCACTCCTTGTTGCGGTTCTCCTCAGCATACGCAAGGCAATTCGACAACGCATGCCCTGTTATGGCGCATCGCTGCGGCAGCGGCGCACCAAAACGGTGATTGGCAGTGCAGCAAAGCGATTCACTGCACCATAAGACTGACCGGATGGCAGTTCAGATCTATGAAATTACTACAGAAAAAACGAACTGGCACGGCTTGCGCTTGATAGCTTCAGGCGCAAGCCGACAACGGGAGACAAGGGATGAAACTCATCACCGCCATCATAAAGCCATTCAAGCTCGACGACGTTCGGGAGGCGCTCGCCGATAACGGCGTGCAGGGCATCACCGTCACCGAGGTCAAGGGCTTCGGTCGTCAGAAAGGGCATACCGAACTCTACCGGGGTGCCGAGTACGTGGTCGATTTCCTGCCCAAGGTGAAGATCGAGATCGCAGTCGACGACAGCCGTGTGGAAGGCGTGCTCGAGGCCGTCAGCCAGGCCGCCAACAGCGGCAAGATCGGCGACGGCAAGCTGTTCGTCACGCCGCTTGAAGACGTCATTCGTATTCGCACCGGCGAACGCGGGGCCGACGCCGTTTGAGGCGCGGGGCCATTCCTGAATTCAGCGAGACTATAACGATGACAGAGCTCAATTACGCGCTCGATACATTCTACTTCCTCATCAGTGGCGTGCTGGTGATGTGGATGGCCGCCGGCTTCGCGATGCTGGAAGCGGGCCTGGTACGCTCGAAGAACACCGCAGAAATCCTGACCAAGAACGTCGTGCTGTTCGCTATCGCCTGCACGATGTATCTGGTGGTCGGCTACTACATCATGTATTCGAGCAGCGCCGGCGGTTTCCTGCCCAGCCTCGGCTTTCTGATCGGCAGCGAGAACGGCGTCGATGCAGTCTTGATTGGCGGCGATGACGCGCCCTACTACTCGGCGCGTGCCGACTTTTTCTTTCAGGTGGTGTTCGTGGCGACCGCCATGTCGATCGTCTCGGGCGCCGTCGCCGAGCGCATGAAGCTGTGGGCGTTCCTGGCCTTCGCGGTGGTGATGACCGCGGTCATCTACCCCATCGAGGGCTACTGGACCTGGGGCGGTGGCTGGCTCTCCGAACTGGGCTATTCCGACTATGCCGGCTCCGGCATCGTTCATCTGGCCGGCGCCTCCGCCGCATTGGCCGGCGTGCTGGTGCTCGGGCCGCGCAAGGGCAAGTACGGCAAGAACGGCGCCATCTACGCAATCCCCGGCGCCAACATGCCTCTGGCCGCGCTGGGCACCTTCATCCTGTGGATGGGCTGGTTCGGCTTCAATGGCGGCTCCGAATTGAAGGTCTCCGACGTCGCTTCCGCCAACAACGTGGCTCAGGTACTGCTCAACACCAATGCGGCCGCCGCCGGCGGCGTCATCGCCGCGCTGATCCTGGCCAAGGTCTGGTTCCGCAAGGCCGACCTGACCATGGCGCTCAACGGCGCGATCGCCGGTCTGGTATCGATCACCGCCGATCCGCTGTCACCCAGCGCCCTGGGTGCGACGCTGATCGGTGCCGTCGGCGGCCTGCTGGTGGTGTTCGCCATCGTCGGCCTCGACAAGCTCAAGCTCGATGACCCGGTCGGTGCTATCTCGGCCCACGGCGTGGCCGGCATCTGGGGCGTGATGGTGGTGCCCGTCAGCAACGCCGATGCTTCCTTCGGCGCGCAGTTGATCGGCACGATCGGCATCTTCGCCTGGGTCTTTATCGCCAGCCTGGTCGTATGGCTGATCATCAAGGCGATCATGGGCGTGCGGGTCAGCGAAGAGGAAGAATACGAAGGCGTCGACCTGGCCGAATGCGGTCTCGAAGCCTATCCCGAGTTTACCGCCGGCGGCGGCAACAAGTGAGCGTGTCCGGGCTCGACAAGCGAGCCCCGGCGCAACGAGTGAGCTGGCGTGCTCCCCTGGCCCCCTTCGGGGGTCTTTTTTATTCCGATAGCGAGCAGTGTATGCTTGATAGCAAATTGACCGACGCAAACCGGGGCCGCGCGGCCGTCAGGCGCGCGACGATACCCGCATCCTAGCGAGGAGTACGAGCATGAAACTGGTGACCGCCATCATCAAGCCGTTCAAGCTGGACGATGTCCGTGAATCGCTGTCCGAAATCGGCGTTCAGGGCATCACCGTGACCGAGGTCAAGGGCTTCGGTCGCCAGAAGGGCCATACCGAGCTGTATCGCGGCGCCGAATACGTGGTCGACTTCCTGCCCAAGGTCAAGCTGGAAGTCGCCGTCGACGATGCCATGGCCGAGCAGGTCATCGAGGCCATCACCCAGGTTTCCAACACCGGCAAGATCGGCGACGGCAAGATCTTCGTCTCGCCGCTCGAGCAGGTCATCCGGATTCGTACCGGCGAGACCGGCAAGGATGCGGTCTAAGCGCGAAGCTATAAGCCAAAATAGCACCACAACCACTAGCCAAGTCAAAAGCAAAAAGCTTTTGACTTGGCTTTTTCTTACGGCTTATGGCTTACAGCTCCGGCGAAGCCGGTTACTTCTCGACGAACGCCCGCTCGATCACGTAGTCGCCGGGCTCGCCCATGCGCGGCGAGATCTTGAAGCCCAGGTCGTCGAGCAGCGCGCTGGTCTCGTCGAGCATCGCCGGGCTGCCGCAGATCATCGCCCGGTCCTGCTTGGGATCGAGCGGCGGCAGACCGGTGTCCTCGGCGAGCTTGCCGCTGCGGATATGGTCGGTGAGCCGGCCCATGGTGTGGAACTCCTCGCGGGTCACCGTGGGGTAGTAGACCAGCTTCTCGCTGATCTCCTCGCCGAGGTATTCGTGCGCCGGCAGTTCCTTGCCGATGAAATCGGCGTAGGCGAGTTCGCTGACGCTGCGCACGCCGTGAATCAGCACGATCTTGTCGAAGCGCTCGTAGGCCTCGGGGTCCTGGATCAGGCTCATGAACGGCGCCAGGCCGGTGCCGGTAGAGAGCATGTAAAGATTGCGGCCCGGCAGCAGGTCGTCGGTGACCAGCGTGCCGGTGGGCTTGCGGCTGACCATGATCTGATCGCCGACCTTGAGGTGCTGCAGGCGCGAGGTCAGCGGACCGTCGGGCACCTTGATGCTGAAGAACTCGAGGTGATCCTCGTAGTTGGGGCTGGCGATCGAGTAGGCGCGCATCAATGGCTTGCCGGCGACTTCCAGGCCGATCATCACGAATTGCCCGTTCTTGAAGCGCAGGCTGCGTTCACGCGTGGTGCGGAAGCTGAACAGGGTGTCGTTCCAGTGATGGACGCTCAGCACTTCTTCCAGGGCAAACTTGCTCATCGAAGCCTCCAAATATATTCCATAAAAGCATAAAAAAGCGTTAATTTCGTTACCGTCATTCTAAGTCGGTAGTGATTATCTGTTAAATGGGTTGTCTGGATAACGCTTATCGGCAATATTGATATGGCACTTGCCATCGAGACTCCCATGCGTTACACCCTGCGCCAGCTCGAAGTCTTCGTCGCCGTCGCTCAGCAACAGAGCGTATCGCGCGCCGCCCGCGAACTGGCACTCTCGCAATCCGCCGCCAGCACCGCGCTCGCCGAGCTCGAACGGCAGTTCGATTGCCAGTTGCTCGACCGCATCGGCAAGCGCCTCAAGCTCAACGCGCTGGGCTTTCAACTGCTGCCCAAAGCGGTGGCCTTGCTCGACCGCGGCGAAGAGATCGAGGAGTTGCTGCGTGGCCAGCGCGGCGTCGGCTCGCTGGATGTCGGCGCCACGCTGACCATCGGCAATTACCTGGCGACCCTGTTGATCAGCGACTTCATGCAGCGCCATCCCGGCAGCCGGGTGCGCCTGCAGGTGCGCAATACGGTGTCGATCATCGAGCGCATCGTTCAGCACGAGCTCGACCTGGGGCTGATCGAGGGCGATTGCCAGCATGCCGACGTCGTCATGCAGCCCTGGGTCGAAGACGAGTTGACGGTCTTCTGCTCGCCGCGCCACCCGCTGGCCGGTGCCGCCGATGTCTCGCTCGAGCGGTTGCTGCGTGAGGCCTGGATCATGCGCGAGCAGGGCTCGGGGACCCGGCTGACTCTTGAACAGGCCACCCGTCATCGCCGAGGGCGGTTCAACATCCTGCTCGAGCTCGAGCACACCGAAGGCATCAAGCGTGCGGTCGAGTCCGGTCTGGGCATCGGCTGCGTCTCGCACCTTGCGCTGCGCGACGCCTTTCGCCGCGGCAGCCTGGTGCCCATCGCCACTCCGCAGCTCGATCTCAAACGCCAGTTCGCGTTCATCTGGCATCGCCACAAGTACCTGAGCACCGGCATGCGCGAATTCCTGCGGCTGTGCCAGCAGATGACCGAAGGCGCCCGGCGCAGCGACGAGATCGAGCTGCCGAGCATTCCCTGAGTCGCCGACACGGAATCCGCGCATGTGCAAGCATCCGGGATCGATTCCGCGGCAACGCTTGACGCAGCGCCCCGTGGCGGCGAGCGGGCGAGCGTCTATAACCCTGGCGGACGCCGATCAACGCGTCGGAGCAGGCTCCAGGCCCAGCAGGGCAGCATGCAACACGCGATCGCGACCGTCATGCTTGGCGGCGTAGAGGGCATCGTCGGCGCGCCGGTAGAGCGAATCGCTGCCATCGCCAGGCTGGTGATTGGCGATGCCGGCGCTGACGGTCACCGCGGCGACCGACCAGGCATGCTCGCGCACCGCCCGACGCAAGCGCTCGAGCGCCCCCAACGCCTGTTCCGGTGAGGCCCCGGGCAAGAAGATCGCGAACTCCTCGCCGCCGATGCGAAACAGCAGGTCCTGGTCGCGAAAGACACGCTGCATGAGCAGGGCGAGCTCCATCAGCACCTGGTCCCCCGCCGCATGTCCGAGACTGTCGTTGATCGTCTTGAAAAGGTCGATGTCCAGCAACGCCAATGCGAAAGGTCCAGCGGCCGGCCCTGCCCGGGTGCGCTCGGTCAATGCTTCGCTGAAGGCGCGGCGATTCTTGAGTCGCGTCAGCCCGTCGCTGTAGGCGTGCGCCTCCAGGTGCCGGTTCTGGCGAGACAGCTCCTGATGGTGCGCCTCGAGCTCCGCCTGGAGACGCTGCAACTCGTCTATCGCCAGCTGCTTTTCATCAAGTGCCGCTTCGGCCGCCTCGCGCGCCGCGATCAGTTCTCCTTCGAGACCGCTCCTGCGCGGGACCGGCGTCAGCGACCAATGGACACACGCCTGGTCCAGGTACTCGGCGGTCCGGAAACCGCCCAGCACCGGCAGCGTTTGCTCGTCAGGCGTGGCGAGTGCCAGCTGAATTTCATCGCCTTGCTGATGGCGTTCGACGCTGAGCGCCACATGCCAGTGGTAGAAGGCACGCGCCGCGGGCGTCAGCAGGTCGGCAAAGCACGTCCCGGCCAGATCCGCGCGGCCCAGCCAGTCCTCGATCCGGGCGTTGACGGCCAGCACCCATCCCTCACGGTCGGTCACCAGCATGCCACAGGGGGACTCGTCCCAGTATGCCGCAACCTGTTTCGCTTGCATCGTGGTTTCCTCGGAGCGCCGGTCGCGCCTCGCGCTACAGATGCGCCCGCAACCGCTCGGCCAGCAATGCAGGATCGCTCATGTGCGGATAATGCCCACGACACGGCAGCCACTCGAGGCGGGCATCGGGAATGTTGGCGTGCAGGTATTCGGCCGCCTGGGGTGGCACCACCGCATCCTCGTCGGTGTGCATCACCAGCGTGGGGATCGTCAGTTGCCCCAGCGCATCGCGGGTGTCGCTGTAGAAGGTGACCTCGGCGAACTGGCGGGCGATGCGCGCGTCATTGGCCAGGAACTGGTTGCGCAGGTGACGCTCGGCGACATCCTTGCGCTGCGAACCGATGACGTTGGCCGCCATCGAGCCCGCCCAGGCGAAGTAGTTCTGCTCCATCATCGTCAGCAGTTCGCCGAGTTGCGCCGCGTCGAAACCGCCCCGGTAATCGGGAGGGTCGTCCAGATAACGGCTGGAGGCGCAGAGCATCACCAGTTGCCGGAAACGCTGCGGCGCCTCGATGGCCGCCAGCATGGCGATGATGCCGCCGATCGAGTGGCCGACCACGGTGACGGCTTGGTCCCCGAGCGCCGCGCAGACCGCCAGCAGATCCTCGGCATACCCCTGCAGGGCGGCGTGCCGGTGCCGGCTATAGACGGTCTTGAGGGCGCGACCACAGCCGGCCTGATCGTAGCGAGCTACCCGCCAATCGGGCTCGAAGGCGCGAACCAGCGGTACCCAGACCCGCTGATCGCAACCGAAACCATGCAGCAACAGCAGCGTGCGCTCGCCCTGCCCGGTGATGGTCACGCTGTGTCGGTCGAGTATCGATGCGGCCATGCAAGCTGCCCGTGGATGAGTGACGGCTACCGTCATGGCCGGATGAAGGGCGGCCCGATACGGAATCAGCCTCGTCGAAAGGGTAATATCCTAATGGACCCGCGGAGCAATTACACGGCGCCGAGCACCGCCCGGTTTAACGCTTGGTCGGCTTGCCCGCCGCCCTGGCCTGTCGCAGAGTAACGGCACCGTTGATTTTCAGGTTCCGCGCCGCACATGTCCTTCGATACCACCACGCTCAACCAGCAGATGACCCATTTCGACGGCCACGACTCGCTGTGGCTGTTCGGCTATGGCTCGCTGATCTGGAAGGCCGACTTCGCTTACCTGGAGCGTCGTCCGGCGCATATCCTCGGCTGGGCGCGGCGCTTCTGGCAGGCCTCTCACGACCACCGCGGCACGCCCGAATCGCCCGGCCGGGTGGCGACGTTGATCCGCGCGCCGGGAGCGGCGTGCCACGGCATGGCCTATCGCATCACCCCGCAGACCCTCAAGCCGCTCGACGTGCGCGAAAAGAACGGCTATCTGCGGGTCGTCACCCCGCTTTACTTCGACGATGGCGCGCGTCACGAAGGACTGGTCTACATCGCCCGCGAGGACAACGCCGCCTTCGCCGGCCCCGAGCCGGAAGCCGCGCTGGCCCGGCGCATCGCCAGCGCTCACGGACCCAGCGGTCCCAACCGCGACTACCTGCTCAACCTGGCCAGCGCGCTGCGCGAACTCGGCCACGACGACCCGCACATATTCGCCCTTGAAGAACGCCTGCTTACCGGGGAGTGAGCCTGTAGACCTTCTGTTTGGCGAGGCGCTTCAGGACGTCGACTACACGCTGCTCAGCGACCCGCGACCGGCAGCCCGATTCTCGCCAATAGGCGCCGCACCGCGGAGCCTTTGACCGGCAGCGCGGATTAACTGAACCAATCGACGCACTGAGCCATCGCCTGCAGCGCAGCGCACGATCGCTTATCATCGTCGGGCCACCCCGTTGCGAGCGACTCATGCGTCTGGACTACACCGGCCCGTTGCCCGAGCCGATCGGCTTTCTGCTGATGCCGCGCTTCTCGATGATGGCGTTCTTCTCGGCGGTCGAACCGCTGCGCATCGCCAATCGCATCGCCGGGCGGGCGCTGTTCGCCTGGCGGGTGATCAGCCAGGACGGCGCACCGGTCACCGCCAGCAACGCCATGACCCTGCTCGCCGACGACGCCATCGCCAGCGCCCCGGCGCTGCCCAGCGTCGCGGTATGCGCCAGCTTCGAGCCCGAGGCGACGCTGAGCCGGCCGCTGATCCGCTGGCTCAACCGGCTGGCCAACGCCGACTGCGTGCTCGGCGGCATCGATACCGGCAGCGTGGTGCTGGCCAGTGCCGGGCTGCTGCGCGGCCAGCGGGTGACCCTGCACTGGGAAAGCCTGCCGGCCTTTCGCGAACGCTTCCCCGCCATCGAGACCCGCGAGGCGCTGTTCGAGCTCGGCCCGCGCGGCTTCTCCTGCGCCGGCGGCGCGGCGGCGATGGACATGTCGCTCGACCTGATCGCCCGGCGTCACGGCGAGGCGCTGGCCACCGCGGTCTCCGAACAATTGATCCACGCCCGCATGCGCACGCCCCACGATCAGCAGCGCATGGCGCTGAGCCAGCGCCTGGGCACCCACAAGCACGTGCTGATCGAGGCCGTGGCGCTGATGGAGGCGCATATCGAGACGCCGCTGTCGATCGAAGCGGTGGCGCGCCGGGTGGGCATCTCGCTGCGCCAGTTGCAGCGCCTGTTCGAACGCGAGCTGAATGTGCGCCCGCGCGATCATTACCTGAACCTGCGCCTGACGCGGGCCCGCCAGTTGCTGCTGGAAACCGATCACGACATCCTCGGCATCGGCCTGGCCTGCGGCTTCGCCTCGGCGTCGAGCTTCTCGCGCGCCTACCGCCAACGCTATGCCGAGAGCCCACGCGACGCGCGCCGATGACGACTCATGACAACTAGCCGTCGCCTGGTGGCTAATCGACGGCGCGACGACTCGGCATCCTGAAGATTGCCATTTCATTCAGAGACGCCCGCCATGACCACCACCGCCGCACCGCCACTGCCAGCGACTCCGGACTACGACGCCTGGCCGGTCGAGGTCGGCCTCGCGCGGGTCGACCACGACGCCCGGCTTGTCACGCTGACCTGGGCCGATGGCCGGGTCAGCCGCTATCACGCCGTGTGGCTGCGCGAGAACGCCGCCGACGAGACTACCGTCAACCCGGCGACCCGCGAGCGCATCCTCGACCTGTCGCGGCTCGCCGCCTGGCCGACCATCGACGCCGCCTGGCTCGACGCCGCCGGCGCGCTCGGCGTCACCTTCGCCCCCGAAGCGCGCACGCTGCGTTTCCATCCGGGCTGGCTGCGCGCCCACGACTACGACAATACCGAGGCATTCGACGCGCCGCTGGTCGCCGTCGAGGTCTGGACCGCCGCCGAACTCGACGCCCCGCCGAGCCTCGACGCCGCCGGGTGGATGGTCCAGGACGAACACGCCGAAGCCGGCGAGGCGCTGCTCGAGCAAGCGCTCGGCAACGTGCTGAGCCACGGCCTGGTGCGGCTTAGCAACCTGCCCACCGCGCCGGGCAGCCTGGACGCCATCGCCCGACGCATCGGCCCGCCGCGGCCGACCAACTTCGGCACGCTGTTCGACGTGCGCGCCAAGCCCGACCCGGACTCCAACGCCTACACCTCGATCGCCCTGCCGCCGCACGTCGACCTGCCGACCCGCGAGTACCAGCCGGGCCTGCAGCTGCTGCACTGCCTGGAGAACAGCGTCGAGGGCGGCCAGGCGGTGATGATGGACGGCTTCGCGGTGGCCGAGGCGTTGCGCCGGCAGAACCCCGCGGCGTTCGCCACGCTGACCCGGGTCAAGTGGTGCTACGCCAATACCGCGCGCACCAGCGACTACGTGTGGTTCAACCCGATGATCCAGCTCGACGCCGAGGGGCGGCTCAGCGAGGTGCGCATTGCCGACTTCCTGCGCGGGCCGCTGATGGCGCCATACGACGAGATCGAGCCGGCCTACGAGGCGCTGATGCAACTGCAGCGGCTGCTTCGCGAACCGCGCTTCGCGCTGCGCTTCAATTACTGCCCGGGCGATCTGGTGATCTTCGACAACCGCCGCCTGCTGCATGCCCGCGACGCCTTCGAAGGCGCGTCCGGCCACCGCTGGCTGCAGGGTTGCTATCTGGAGCGCGACGAAGTGCGCTCGCGGCTGCGCATGCTGCGCCGGGCCGCCCGCCAGCGCCGCGTCGAGGCGCTGGGGCAGCATGTCCCGTAGAGGAATCCCGCTACCGCCAGGCTGTTTCCTAGTAGCTAGCCCGGTCAGCTCGTCCCGCGCTCGCCGGTCCGGCTCGGGCGCTCGGCGAAGCGCGCCTGATAGACCCTCGAAAAATGCGCCATGCTGCTGAACCCGGTGGCCAGCGCCGCCTCGGTCACCCGGCAGCGGCTATCGGCGAGAATCCGCCGCGCCAGGTCGAGGCGCATGCCCAGGTAGCACTGCTTGGGCGTCTCGCCGAAATGGCCGACGAACAGCCGCGTCAACTGACGCTGCGACTGGCCGACCAGCCGGCAGATCTCGGGGATCGCCAGCGCCTGGCCGAGATGCGTCTCCATGATCGCCAGCGCCCGCACCACCGTGCGCGGCAGCCGGTCGAGGCGATGCTGGCTCTGGCCTTGCAGCGCGTCCTCCTCGGAAACTCGCTGGTGGACGAGTTGGCGACCCACCGCGTTGGCCAGCGCCGGCCCGTAATCGGACTCGATCCACTGCAGCATCATGTCGATGCCCGCCGCGCCGCCGGAGCCGGTCAGCCGCCGGCCGGCGAATTCGAAGCGCGCCGGGCTGATCGCCAGCTGCGCAAACTCTTCGCGAAACGCCGGCACGCTCTCCCAGTGCAGCGCCACGCGCTGCTGTTCGAGCAGCCCGGCGCGGGCAAGGATGAACGGCGCGGTGTCCAGCCCGCCGACCCGCCCGCCGTGCGCGGCGACCTGACGCAGCACCGCGCGGTCGGCAGCGGTCACCGTGGCCTCCGCCTCGTAGGACGAGATCGCCATCAGCATTTTGCAATCGCCGGCGCCGCCGAGCGCGCCATCGACATCGATGCGCACGCCGTTGCTGGCGACCACCGCCTCGCCACCGCTGGACAGCAACTGCCAGGCGAACAGCGTGCGGCCGAAGCGGTTGGCGACGCGCAGCGGCTCGAGCAGGCAGAACAGCGTCAGCATCGAGAACTTGGGCAGCAGCCACACGCTGACGGTGTGCTCGGCCTCGCCGGGGCGCGCCACTGGCGGCAGATCGGGGCGCGGATAGGGCCAGGCCTGGGCCCAGTGGGCCGAATCGAACTCCTTCATGGCCAAAATGATCGATTATATGGCCATTTTAGGCAAATCACTGACTCCGCATGGCTCTAGGGTAGTATCAGGTCGCACCCGTCATGGTGTCGACAGCGCTTCGGATTCGCGTCCGGTTCCCTTGACCCAGCCAGCTGTGGAGGTTCGCGCCGCCATGTCCAATCCCGTCGACGCCATCGTCACTACCCAGGGCCGCCGCCTGACGCTCAGCGGCCCCGGTCTCGAACAGCACTTCGCCGCGCTGTGGCTGCGCGAGCGCGCCCCCGACGGCGAGACCCTGGATGCCCAGACCGGCCAACGGCTGATCGAGGCCGCCGAGTTGCCGCTCGACCTGACCCTCGAGTCTGCCGCCGTCGACGGCGAGACGCTGCACCTGGCGTTCAGCGACGGCCATCGCACCGCCTTCGCGTTATCCACGCTGCTCGCCGAGGACCGTCCGCCGAGGGACACTTCGCGCGGCGCGGCCGACGACGCGCAGCTGTTGTGGGACGCCAGTCTCGCGCACCTGCCCGAGGCCGACTTCGCCGCCGCGCTGGCCGATGACCGGGCGCTGCTGGGGCTGCTCGACGAGTTACAGCGCTACGGTTTCGTGCGCGTCGCCGGGGTGCCCGGCGAGGAGGACGGCATGCAGCCGCTGATCGATCGCATCGGCCCGCTGCGGCGCACCAACTGGGGCGGCATCGCCGACGTCAAGTCGGTGGCCAACGCCTACGACCTGACCATGACCCAGCGCGGGCTCGAGCCGCACACCGACAACCCCTACCGCGATCCGATCCCCGGCTACATCTGGCTGCACTGCCTGAGCAACGCCGCCGCGGGCGGCGACAGCACGCTGGTCGACGGCTTCATGGCGGCCCGCCGCTTGCAGCGGGAAGACCCGACGGCGTTCGACTGCCTGACCCGGCTGTCGCCCGGCTTTCGCTACGTCGATGCCACCACCCGGCTGGAAAGCGAAGGCCCGCTGATTGAGCTCGACGGCCACGGCCGGCTCGCCAGGGTGCGCTTTTCCAATCGCACCGAGCGTGTCGCCGCCTATGACGCCGAGACGCTGGAGCGCTACTACGCGGCGCGCCAGCGCTTTCATGCGCTGATCACCGACCCGGCGCTGACCGTGTACCTCAAGCTCGCCCCCGGCGAGATGCTGATCATGGACAACTACCGGCTGCTGCATGGGCGCACCGCCTATCAGCTCGAGGGTGGCGTGCGTCACATGCGCCAGGGCTATGTCGATCGCGACAGCACCGCCAGTCGCCGTCAGGTGCTGCGCCATACGCTCGCCGGTTCGGTCGGCGCCAACGACGCCGATGCCCCTCGCGCCGCCACCCAGGGAGGACCGGTTCGATGAACCAGGCCCGCTTCACGCGCTTCGACGAAAGCACCGCCGACGACTGGGCGATCATCGACGCGCACTTTCAGATCTACCAGAACGACGCCAGCCGCCGGGTGCTCGAGCATCTGCTGCGCCTCAAGGGCGACAACCACGGCTACCCGATCGACCGCTACGCGCACTGCCTGCAGACCGCCAGCCGCGCGCTCGATGCCGGTATCGACGAGGAGACCGTGGTCTGCGCGCTGCTCCACGACATCGGCGACGACCTGGCGCCGGCCAATCACGCCGAGATCGCCGCGGCGATCCTCGAGCCCTACATCGATCCGCTCAACGTGTGGATGATCCGTCACCACGAGCTGTTCCAGGGCTATCACTACCGCGCCTTCTACGGCCTGGACCCGCATGCCCGCGAGGCCTACCGCGACCACCCGGCCTATGCGCGCACCGCGCGCTTCTGCGACGAGTGGGACCAGCGCGCCTTCGACCCGGATTATCCCTCGCGGCCACTGGAATACTTCGTGCCGATGGTCGAGCGGATCTTCTCCCGTGAGCCGTTCGGTGGCGCACCGTCTGGTGGCGCACCGCCTGGTGACGCACCGGCGGAAACCTCGGGCGTGGCCAGTGATACCAAGGTGCGCTCATGACGACCTGCGCGCAACGCCTGCTCGAGCTGCTCGAGACCCACAGCATCGATACCGTGTTCGGCATCCCCGGGGTGCACACCATCGAGCTCTACCGCGGCCTCGCGGACAGTCCGCTGCGCCACGTCACGCCGCGCCACGAGCAGGGCGCCGGGTTCATGGCCGATGGCTACGCCCGCGCCAGCGGCAAGCCGGCGGCCTGCTTGATCATCAGTGGCCCGGGGATGACCAACATCGCCACCGCGATGGCTCAGGCGCTGGCCGACTCGGTGCCCATGCTGGTGATCTCCAGCGTCAACCGTCGCGACACCCTGGGCCGCGGCCAGGGCCGCCTGCACGAGTTGCCCGACCAGCAGCGCACGCTGGCCGGGGTCAGCGTGTTCAGCCACACCCTGCACGCCGGCGAGGCGCTGGACGAGATCGTCGCCCGCGCCTTTGCGGTGTTCAAAAGCGCCCGCCCCGGCCCGGTGCACATCGAGATTCCGCTGGACGTGATGACCCAGCCGGTCGCCGACACGCCGATCAAGCGAGCCGCGGTCTATCCGCCGGCCGCGGCCGCCGCCGGGCTCGATGCCGCCGCGGCCTGGCTGGCCGGCGCCGAACGCCCGCTGGTGCTGCTCGGCGGCGGCTGTGTGGACGCCGCCGCGGACGCCCGCGCGCTCGTCGAGCGTCTCGATGCGCCGACCATGACCACCATCAACGCCCGCGGTGTACTCGGCGAGCATCATCCGCTCGATCTGGGCGCCTGCGCCAGCCTGCCGGCCGGGCGACGACTCGCCGCCAAGGCCGACGTGATCCTGGCGTTGGGCAGCGAACTCGGCGAAACCGATTATGATCTGGTCTTCGACGACGGCTTCGCGCTCACCGGCCGGCTGATCCGCGTGGACATCGACGCCCAGCAGCTGGCCCGCAACCAGGCCGCCGACCTGGCGCTGCTCGCCGATGCCGGCGAAGTCATGCGCGGCCTGCTCGAGCGCTTGCCGGTGGCCGCCGCGCGCGACGCCGCGGCCCAGGTCAGCGCGACGCGGACCGCCCTGGCACTGCGCGAGGCCGACGACGTGGCGCCCTACGCCGAGCTTCTCGACACCCTGCGCGACGCGCTGCCCGAGGCGAGCATCGTCGGCGACTCCACCGGGCCGGTCTACGCCGGCAACTTCATCGTCGAGATGCCCGCGCCGCGGCGCTGGTTCAACGCCGCCACCGGCTACGGCACGCTCGGCTACGGCCTGCCCGCGGCGCTCGGCGCGACGCTGGCCGTCCCCGAGCGGCCGGTGATCGCGCTGGTCGGCGACGGTGGGCTGATGTTCACCCTCGGCGAGCTGGCCACCGCCCGCGACGCCGGCGTGCCACTGGCCGTGGTGGTGTGGAACAACGACGGCTACGGCGAGATTCGCCGCTACATGGACATGCACGCGGTCGCCCGGTTGGGCGTCGACCTGCCGGCTCCCGACCTGGCCACCCTGGCCGAGGCCTTCGGCTGTCACGCGGCGCGGGTCGATGACCCCGAGGCGCTCGGCCAGGCGCTGGCCGCCAGTTGGGCCGCCACGGCGCCCACGCTGATCGAGGTCGATGCCGAGAGCTGGGGGCGACGCCGCTGAGGCAACGACCCAGCCGATAACCAGTTCAAATCGAGGAACTTCATGCACTACTCGAGCCTGACCACCCGTATCGCCGGCGAAGGCGCCGCCGCCTGGGACATTCATTATCGCGCCCTCGAGCGCCAGGCCGACGGCGACGACGTGATCATCCTCTCGGTGGGCGATCCCGACTTCGTCACTCCCGCGCCGATCGTCGACAGCGCCATCGCCAGCCTGCGCGCCGGTGCCACCCACTACGCCGACGTGCAGGGCAAGGCGCGCCTGCGCGAGCTGATCGCCGCCCGCCACCGCGCCCGCGGCGGTAGTGCCGGGCCCGACAACGTGGCGGTGATGGCCGGGGCGCAATGCGGGCTCTACGCGGTCGCCCAGTGCCTGCTCGACCCCGGCGACGAAGTGATCGTCCCCGAGCCGATGTACGTGACCTACGAGGCTGCGCTGCAGGCCGCCGGCGCGACGCTGGTGCGCGTGCCGCTGCGCGCCGGGGAAGGCTTCCAGCCGCGGCTGGCCGATCTCGAGGCCGCCGTCACCCCGCGCACCCGGGCGCTGCTGGTCAACAGCCCGCACAATCCCACCGGCCAGTGCCTGAGCCGCGAGACCTGGCAGGGCATCGCCGAGCTGTGCCAGCGCCGCGATCTGTGGCTGATCTCCGACGAGGTCTACGCCGATCTGGTGTTCGAGGGCGAGCACCTGTGCCCCGCTACGTTGGCGGGCATGGCCGAACGCACCGCGGTGATCGACAGCCTGTCCAAGTCGCACGCCATGACCGGCTGGCGGCTGGGCTGGGTGATCGGCCCCGAGGCGTTGATCAATCACCTGAGCAACCTGGCGCTGTGCATGCTCTACGGCAGCCCCGAGTTCATCCAGGACGCGGCCTGCGCGGCATTGGCCGACCCGCCCGAGCAGCTGGCGACGATGCGCGAGACCTATCGCGCGCGTCGCGACACGGTATGCCGCGCGCTTACAGGCAGCAGCGCGGTCGAGGTGCTGCGCCCCGCCGCGGGGATGTTCATGATGATCGACATCCGCCGCACCGGGCTCACCGCTCAAGGCTTCGCCGACAGGCTGCTCGACGAACACGGCGTGTCGCTGCTCGCCGGCGAGGCCTTCGGTCCTTCGGCGGCGGGCTTCGTGCGCTTGAGCCTGACGGTCGACGCCGAGCGCCTGGACGAGGCCTGCCGGCGCATCGAGCGCTGCGCCCGGGACTGCCTGGCGACGGCGCTCGACTGAACGAACGAGCGGCTGCGTGGCGCGTCTTGCCCCGAGCCGCACTCTTTCCACCGGCCACCCCCGACAGCGTCCATGACCCAACATACCGACAACAATGACACCGCCCCGGCGATCGATGCCCGCCACCTGGTCAAGCGCTACGCCGAGCAAACGGTCCTCAGGGATGTCTCGCTGCGCGTGCGCGAAGCCAGCGTGGTCTCGATCATCGGCTCCAGCGGCTCTGGCAAGAGTACCCTGCTGCGCTGCATGAACCTGCTCGAGACCCCCGACCGCGGCGAGCTGACCATCGCCGACGAAGCGATCCGCTTCACCCACGACGCCGCCGGCAACAACGTCGGCCTCGAGCGTCGCCAGATCCAGCGTCTGCGCGCCCAGGTCGCGATGGTCTTCCAGCAATTCAACCTGTGGCCGCATCTGACGGTGCTCGGCAACGTCATCGAGGCGCCGCTGCGGGTGCGCGGCCTGCGCCGGCGCGCGGCGCTCGAGCTCGGCGAGCACTTCCTCGAACGAGTTGGGCTGGCCGACAAGCGCGACGCCTACCCCGGCTATCTTTCCGGCGGCCAGCAACAGCGCGTGGCGATAGCCCGGGCGCTGGCCATGCAGCCCCGGGTGCTGCTGTTCGACGAACCCACCTCGGCGCTCGACCCCGAGCTGGTCAGTGAGGTGCTGGCGGTGATCGGCGGCCTCGCCGAAGAAGGCCGCACCATGCTGCTGGTCACCCACGAGATGAGCTTCGCCCGCGAGGTCTCCGACGAAGTGGTGTTCCTGCACCAGGGCGTGGTCGAGGAGTGCGGCAGCCCGCGCGAGGTGTTCGAGAACGCCGCCAGCGAACGCTGCCGGCAGTTCGTCTCGAGCGTCGCCTGAGCGTCTGAGTTCCAGCGTCGCTGGCTTCGGCGGCGTCTCTTTCCGGGCCGCCCGCTGCGGCTCGTCACAACAACCAAGGGGAAACCTTGATGAAACGTAGCTTGATGAAACGTAGCTTGATGAAACGTAGCTTGCTTCCTGCCCTGAGCGCCGGCGTGCTGGCGCTATCGACGATGACCGCGCTGACCGTCAACGCCGCCGAACCGCTGAAGATCGGCATCTCCGCCGAACCCTACCCGCCGTTCACCTACAAGAGCGCCGACGGTGACTGGACCGGTTTCGAGGTCGAGCTCGGCCAGGCGCTGTGCGAGGCGATGCAGGCCGACTGTGCGGTCACCCCGACCGGCTGGGGCGGGATCTTCCCGGCGCTCGAGAGCGGCAAGATCGACATGATCATGAATTCGCTGTCGATCACCGACAAGCGCAAGAAGGTCATCGACTTCACCGATCCGTACTACTACACGCCGAGCGCCTATGTCGCCGCCAAGGACGCCGACTTCGCGATTCCCGACGGGCTCGACGGCAAGGTGCTGGGCGTGCAGGGCGCGACCACCAACGCCAGCTATGCGCGCCGCGCGCTGGCCGACAGCGGCGTCGAGATCAAGATCTACGACCAGCAGGAGCAGGCCAACCGCGACCTGCTCGCCGGGCGTGTCGATACGATCCTCGCCGACAAGGTCGCGATGACCGAGTTCGTCAAGCGCGACGAGGCCCAGGGCTACGAGATCCGCGCCACCGCGCCGCGTCATCCGGCCTTCGGCGAAGGCGTGGGCATCGGCCTGCGTCAGGCCGACGATGCCCTGCGTGAGGGCCTCAACGCGGCGATCGCCCAGGTGATCGAGGACGGCACCTGCGCGGCGCTGTCGCGTAAGTACTTCGACACCGACATCTGCGGCAGTTAATCGCCGTGCCCTGGCGACGCACCCGGCCCGGGTGCGTCGCTGCCACGCCACCGGAACAACCGCTTATGGATAGCATGTCGAGCGATGGCCTGCTGGCCTGGATGGGGCCGATCCTGCAGGGCGCGCTGACCACCGTGGAGATCGCCCTGCTCGCCTATGCCATCGGCCTGGTGTTGGGACTGCTCGGCGCCGGCGCACGGCTGAGCCCATGGCCGGCGCTGCGCGTGCTGGGCACCGGCTATTCGACGCTGGTGCGCGCGGTGCCCGAGCTGCTGCTGATCATCCTGCTGTATTACGCCGGCAGCCAGGCGTTGAGCGCCGCCTATGCGGCGCTGGGCGGCGACGGCCAACTGGCGATCAGCGGCTTCGCCACCGCGGTCGGCGTGCTGGCGTTCGTCCAGGGCGCCTACATGACCGAGGTGTTCCGCGGCGCGATCCTGGCGATCCCCCGCGGCCAGCTCGAGGCCGCCGACGCCTACGGTTTCTCGCGCGCCAGCCGCTTCCGGCGCATCGTGATCCCGGCGATGCTGCCCAACGCCCTGCCGGGGATGTCCAACCTGTGGCTGATCCTGGTCAAGGACACCGCGCTGGTCAGCGTGATCGGCTTCGAGGAGCTGTTCTTCACCGTTCAGCAGGCCGCCGCCAGTACCCGCGCCTATTTCCTGTTCTATGCCGTCGCCGGCGCGCTCTACCTGGTCATGACGCTGGGCTCCAATGCCCTGTTCGCCCGTGCCGAGCGCCATGTGCGCCGCGGCCAGGTCGGTGCCTGAGGGCTACGCAAGGAACCCCGATGGACTTTTCCTGGCTGACCGATCCGTTCTATCAGCGCTATCTATGGACGGGCTTCGTCAATACGCTGTGGCTGGTCGGCGTTTCCGGCAGCCTGGGGCTGACGCTCGCGGTGGGCGTGGCGCTGGCGCAGATTCGCGGCCCGCGGCCGCTGGCGCTGCTGGTGCGCGGCTTCACTACGGTGATCCGCGGCACGCCGCTGCTGGTCCAGCTGTTCTTCTTCTACGACGGCGTCGGCCGCCTGCTGCCGGCGATTCCCGGGGTGCAGGACAGCCTGTTGTGGCCGCTGCTGCGCGACCCGTTCTTCTACGGCGCGCTGACCTTCACGATCAGCGTCGGCGCCTATTCCGGCGAGGTGATCCGCGGCGCGCTGCTCAGCGTGCCGGACGGCGAACTGGCCGCGGGTCGCGCCTTCGGCCTGTCGCGCTGGCAGATCCTCTATCGGTTGTGGCTGCCGCGCGGCTTCCAGCTGTGCCTGCCGACGCTGACCGGCGAGATGATCCTGCTGCTCAAGTCGGTGCCGCTGGTCTCGACGATCGCCATGATGGATCTGCTCAAGGCCGCCAACCTGGTACGCGACGAGACCTTTCTGGTCTACGAGCCGCTGCTGCTGATCGCCGGCATCTACCTGGCGATGACCCTGGTGCTCACCGCCGCCATGCGCCTGGTCGAGACGCGCTTTCCCGGTGCCCGTCCGGTCAAGCCGCGGCGTCGCTGGCTGCTGCCGGGATGAAAGTGCGATGAAAAGCGAATATGGACACATAAAAAGGCGTTGTTCGGGCGATCAAAAAAAGATTTTCCGTGAAACATCTAGCATCGTTAGCAAGCACTATCAATGGAATGCGCGCTTTGCTTGGGCTCTCCTGCCATGGACAGATATCTTGTCGGCAATCGCTTACAGGGAAATTTAACCTGGGTTAGCTCGAATTCCCGATAGGGAGACTAGAGTGCCTTACATCGACGCAAGGAAGGCGTCAGCACGGAAGACCGAGCCGGGACGGCTCACAGTGCCAAGGATGCACGGGCTGGATGCCCGTGAATGTGCCGCAAGGAAAGCAGCGCTTATGGCCCGGTCGCGAGACCGGGCTTTTTTAGGCGCGTATTTTAGCCAATGCGGCGGTGGGCGGCGGTCACGCTACGCCGAAGCGGCCGGGCATCACTCCCATCAGCGACCGAAGATCGCGTTGGGCAGGAACAGCACCAGCTGCGGCACCAGCACAAGCAGCACGATGGCTGCCTTGTCTTGCCTTCGCTCGCCTGTTTTGTAAACGCCCGTTAGGTTGTTTACGCCGGGTTGGATGCTTTTCGATCTTTTTGGCCGTTTCACTTCCCGATGCAGAACTCGCCGAAGATCTTGCCCAGCAGGTCGTCGGCACTGAACTCGCCGGTAATTTCACCCAGCGCCTGCTGGGCCTCGCGCAAGTCCTCGGCCAGCAGTTCGCCGGCCGCGTAGACCTGAAGCTGGGCCTCGCCATTGCTCAGGGCCCGTTCGGCCCGGTCGAGGGCATCCAGATGACGCCGGCGGGCCGAGAAACGTCCCTCGGCGGTGGCCGAGTAGCCCATGATCGACTTTAGATGCTCCTTGAGACTATCCACGCCCTGACCGGTTTTCGCCGACAGGCGAACGATCGGCGGGGTTGTGGATAACGCTACTCCGGGCGGCTCGTGGCTGCTGTCGATCTTGTTGCGCACCAGCGTCAACCGAGCGGGGTCGGGCAGTCGCGAGACGAATTCCGGCCAGATGGCCATCGGATCGGTCGCCGCATCGGTCGCGGCGTCGACCAGCAGCAAGACTCGGTCGGCCTTCTCGATCTCCGCCCAGGCACGTGCCACGCCGATCTGCTCGACCGCGTCCGGCGTGTCGCGCAGCCCCGCCGTGTCGATGACATGCAATGGCATGCCGTCGAGATGGATATACTCTCGCAGAACGTCCCGGGTGGTGCCGGCGATCTCGGTGACGATCGCCGTTTCCTGCTGGGTCAGGGCATTGAGCAGGCTCGACTTGCCGGCGTTGGGCCGGCCGGCGATCACCACGTTCATGCCCTCGCGCATCAGCGCGCCCTGCCCGGCTGCCTGGCGGACCTCGCCGAGCTCGTCCTGGACTTCACCGAGCTTCGCGGCGATCCGGCCATCGGCGAGGAAATCGATCTCCTCCTCGGGGAAGTCGATCGCCGCCTCGACATGCATGCGCAGCTCGATCAGACGCTCGACCAAGCTGGCGACACGGTTCGAGAATTCACCTTGCAACGAGCGTAGGGCGTTTTCCGCGGCGGCGCGCGAGCTGGCGTCGATCAGGTCGGCAATTGCTTCGGCCTGGGCCAGGTCGAGCTTGTCATTGAGAAAGGCCCGCTCGGAAAACTCGCCCGGGCGGGCCAATCGGGCGCCCAGAGTGACGCAATGCTCGAGCAGCAGATCCATGAGCACCGTGCCGCCATGACCGTGCAGTTCAAGCACGTCTTCGCCGGTGAACGAATGCGGGCCGGGAAAGTACAGGGCGATTCCCTCGTCGACGACCTGGCCGTTGGCCCCCGTGAATGCGCCGTAGGCGGCGTGGCGGGGCGCCGGGCAGTGGCCCAGCATGACCTCGGCGATCGCCTGACAGGCCGGTCCCGAGACGCGAATGATGCCAACCCCGCCGCGTCCAGGGGGCGTGGCCAAGGCAGCGATGGTGTCCTGGGTATAAAGCGGCTGATCGAGCATGCGCGTTTCCTGAATTACGGTCGGCCATTGCCGGATGTCAAGCTCCAACGCCAGACCCCCGCACTGAGGCGGGGGTCTGGAGCTCGGCACGCTCGAGCGGCTACTTGCCCTTGGCAGGCGCCGGCGCGCCGGCGATCTTCCGCGTGATGACCCACTGCTGCAGGATCGAGATGCTGTTGTTGACGATCCAGTAGAGCACCAGGCCGGCCGGGAACCACAGGAAGAAGAAGGTGAAGACGATCGGCAGCATCTTCATGATCTTCGCCTGGGTCGGATCCGGCGGCGCCGGGTTGAGCTGCTGCTGCACGAACATCGTCAGACCCATGATGATCGGCAGCACGAATAATGGATCCTTGACCGACAGATCGTTGATCCACAGCATGAACGGCGCTTGACGCAGCTCGACTGATTCCATGAGCATCCAGTACAGGGCGATGAACACCGGCATCTGAATGACGATCGGCAGGCAGCCCCCCAGAGGATTGATCTTCTCCTTCTGGTAGAACTTCATCATTTCCTGGGACATCTTCTGGCGATCGCTGCCGTACTGCTCCTTGATGCGCTGCATCTCGGGGCCCAGCTTACGCATCTTGGCCATCGACTTGTAAGCCGTCGCGGAAAGCGGGAAAAGCACGATCTTGACGATCACCGTCAGCACGACGATCGACCAGCCCCAGTTGCCCAGTACATTATGAATCTGATCGAGCAGCCAGAATAATGGATTGGCGAGGAACCACAGCCAGCCGAAATCGACGGTCAGCTCCAGGTTGGGGGCTGCTGCCTCGAGCCGATCCTGAATCTTGGGGCCCATGTACAGCGTCGCCTCGAGGGTACTTTTCCCGCCGGAGGCGATGGTCTGGGTAGGGCTGGCGAAGGCCACCACGTTGCGATCACGCGAGTCGGTGGTCGCATAGTAGAGGTTCTGCTGGTTGTCCTTCGGTACCCAGGCTGACGTGAAATAGTGCTGAATGATCGCGACCCAGCCGCCCTGCACATCGCGGTTGTTGAACTGGCCTTGCTGGATCGTTTCGAAATCGATCTTCTCGTAATTATTGTCGGGCGAGGAATAGGCCGCCCCCAGATAGGAGCTCATCCCTACGCCGCCGCCTGCAGAGGGGTCGGGACTGTTGTCGCGGGCCAACTGACCGATGAATCGCGCGGTAACCGGCGTTTCGCTCTGGTTGGCCAGCAGATAGCTGACCGTTACCGCGTAGCTGTCGCGCTTGAAGGTCAGACGCTTGATGACCTCGACGCCATTGACGGTGGCGCTCAAATCGACGTTCAGGGCATCCTGACCTTCCGAGAGGGTATAGCGCGTCTTCTCGGCATCAAACGAGATGCGCCCCTGCTGTCCCTCGAGTTGCAGGCCCGACTTGGCGACGTAGCTGCGTGCCTGTCCATCCGAAAGCAGCACGAAGGGCTGCTCGGTATCCTGGCTCGCCTTGTACTTAGGCAACGCCGCATAGACGATATCGCCGCCACGCGGGTCGATACGCACATCGAGGGCATCGGTCGTCACCCTGATCAGGCTGCGGCGATTGTCGTCCTGAGCGCTCTCGGCCATGTCCGGGCTGTTGCCGGCCTGCTTGGCGTCACTGGAAGGCGCCGCCAGGGCCTGCTCGGTCTCGGTGTTGGTGGTGTTATCCGTATCGCGGACGTTCGACTGGCTGTAGGAAGGGGCTTCAGTCTCGACGGCGGTCTGGCCATAATCCTCATTCCACTGGATCACCAAGAGATAGGCGAGTACCGCGAGCGGGATGACGAGGAGGAGTCGTTTTACGTCCATTAGGGATCTGCCCGATGGGATATTGGATCATTCTGCGGTTGGTCGGCACGCTGTTCCGGTTCAGGAGGTTGAAGCCATAGCTGACTGCTTGCCAGCCTCCTTTTCAAGACGTCGCCACAAGCCGTGAAGCTGGCGGTGCAATGTGGGATTGTCTAGCTCGTGTACGCCACGGCGGGCCAGGACAACGATATCCACAGCGGGTAGGCGATGCTGCCGGAGGCGAATGGATTCGCGCACCAAGCGCTTGAGACGGTTGCGATCTATGGCACGGCGAACGTTCTTCTTGCTGAAGACCAGGCCCACGCGCGGATGATCCAGGGAGTTGTCTCTGGCCAACACCAGCAACCCTTTGGCGTGTACCTTGTACGAGGCGTGTTCGAAGACGTACCGATAGTCCCCGGCAGTCAGCAGACGCAGTCGCCGGGGAAAGCCCTGACCGGACATTCGCGAGCCGCGATCAAGCGCTCAGACGCTTGCGGCCCTTGGCACGGCGGCGAGCCAGGACCTGGCGGCCGTTCTTGGTGGCCATGCGTGCACGGAAGCCGTGGACACGCTTGCGCTTCAGTACGCTGGGTTGAAATGTGCGTTTCATGACGGCGAATTCCCACGTGGTTGATTTGACATTGACCGATGCCCCGGCTCCCGCATGGAACCCGGGCGGATTTCGTTCAAGGCCGGGAATTCTAGAGGCTTTGCAAGCCGGGTGCAATTTCTGCGCGCAATTCTCCACACCGCCTTGTCGCTCGCGGCGTTGACGATAGCCGGCGAATGCCTGCGGTGCCGGTGCATCGCGGATTGGGCACTCGCTATGCGATGCTGCCGCGCCACTTACAATAATTACAGGTGTCATTGGAAGTTGTTGTTATTGATAGTAGGGGTGGTTTCTGTTTATAACCTTATTTAATTTTTATAAATCAAATAGTTAATATAAAAGCAAGGGTGTGGACAAAGTCCGCGGATCCAGTGGCTGGAGGGGCGTCAAGCTGTGTACCGATTGCTGGAATATCCACAGCCGAGACGCATCCGCACAGTCATACCGTATCGCTCCACCCAGCCATACTGTAGTTTTCCACAGCATGGCTCGCATCGTTTCGCGTGTGGATAACTTGCGGTGAGGGCGATACAATGTTCGGTCTTTTCGCAACGGGATGGTGAGGTCGCGTGTCGGTCGCTCTTTGGCAACAATGTCTGGCTTATCTGCAGGATGAGCTGAGCTCGCAGCAGTTCAATACCTGGATTCGCCCCCTGCAGGCGGAAGACGCAACGCCTAACGAGCTCAGTCTGCTGGCGCCCAATCGTTTCGTGCGTGACTGGGTCAGCGACAAGTACCTCAAACGGATCAATGAACTGCTGCGCGAGCTGGCGCCCAACAAGCCGCCCAAGGTGAGCTTGGCAGTGGGTAGCCGGCGCGTTGCACCGAGTCCGCAACCGCGGGATCTGGGCAACCCGGTCTCGGCCAGTCGTTTTCGTCAGCCTCCCGCACCGGCAGTGCATACCCCGTCCCGCGGCGACGAGTACGCCGAGGAGCGCGAAATCGACAGGCACAATGGCGAAGGCCCGCGGCGTTCCACTCAGCAGCCCGCGGGCGAGCGTCAGGTTCAGGTGGAAGGCAGCCTCAAGCACCAGAGCGGACTCAACCCCAACTTCACCTTCGACACCTTCGTCGAGGGCAAGTCCAACCAGCTGGCCAGGGCCGCTTCGCGGCAGGTGTCGGAGAACCCTGGCGGTGCCTACAATCCACTGTTCCTGTACGGTGGGGTAGGGCTGGGCAAGACCCACCTGATGCACGCCGTGGGCAACCAGCTGGCTATCCTGCGCGACAATGCCAAGGTGGTCTATCTGCACTCCGAGCGCTTCGTCGCCGACATGGTCAAGGCGCTGCAGCTCAACGCCATCAATGATTTCAAGCGGTTTTACCGAAGCGTCGATGCGCTATTGATCGACGATATTCAGTTCTTCGCCGGCAAGGAGCGCTCTCAGGAAGAATTTTTCCATACTTTCAATGCTTTGCTGGAAGGCGGTCAGCAGATGATCCTGACCTCCGACCGCTACCCTAAGGAAATCAGCGGGGTGGAGGAACGGCTCAAGTCGCGTTTTGGCTGGGGCCTGACGGTGGCAATCGAACCGCCCGAACTGGAAACGCGGGTGGCGATCCTGATGAAGAAGGCCGATCAGGCAAAGGTCGAGCTGCCTCACGATGCGGCCTTCTTCATTGCCCAGAAGATACGCTCCAATGTGCGGGAGCTGGAGGGCGCGCTGAAAAAGGTGATCGCCGACTCCCATTTCATGGGCAAGCCGATTACCCAGGATTTCATTCGCGAGTCGCTCAAGGATCTGCTGGCTTTGCAGGACAAGCAGGTCGGGGTGGACAATATTCAGCGTACCGTCGCCGAGTACTACAAGATCAAGCTGGCGGACCTGCTTTCCAAGCGCCGCTCGCGCTCGGTCGCCCGTCCGCGGCAGGTCGCCATGGCCCTGGCCAAGGAACTGACCAACCACAGCCTGCCGGAAATCGGCGACGCTTTTGGCGGACGCGATCACACCACGGTGCTGCATGCCTGCCGCAAGATTTTGGCGCTGCAGGAAGAAAACGCGGATATTCGCGAGGATTACAAGAACTTGCTGCGATTATTGACCAGCTGATGACGCCGTCCAACGCAGCCTGTTCCCGTCTTTGGAACTCAGGAGAAGAGTGGAGCCCTCATGAAATTTTCCATTTCCCGTGAAGCCCTGCTGCGCCCGTTATCGCTGGTCGCCGGCGTGGTCGAACGGCGCCAGACCCTGCCGGTGCTGTCCAACGTGCTGATCGAGGTCCAGGACACTCAACTGGCGCTTACCGGCACCGATCTCGAAGTCGAGCTGATCGGCCGGGTCGAACCCAGCCAGGTCGATGAGCCGGGGTCGGCCACGGTGCCGGCCCGCAAACTGATGGATATCTGCAAGTCGTTGCCCGAGCAGGCTGAAATAGCCTTCACTCTCGAGGAGGGGCGGGCGATCCTGCGTTCGGGACGCTCACGCTTTACGCTGTCGACGTTGCCGGTCGCCGAATTCCCCAATATCGAAGACAGCCAGGCTAGCCAGGAGCTGACCTTGCCGCGCGGCAGTCTCAAGCAGCTTATCGACGCCACGTCCTTCGCCATGGCGCAACAGGATGTGCGTTACTATCTCAACGGCATGCTGCTGGAATTGGGCCACAACCTGGTGCGTACCGTGGCTACCGATGGTCATCGATTGGCGATGTGCACGCGCAGCGTCGAGGTGAGCGTCGAGCCGACGCAAAAGCTCATCGTGCCGCGCAAGGGAATACTCGAGCTGGTGCGCCTGCTCGATGACAGCGACGAACCGGTCGAGCTAACGCTGGGCGCCAGCCATATTCGCGCGCATACCGGCAGCTTCACCTTCACCTCCAAGCTGATCGACGGTAAGTTTCCCGACTATGAGCGGGTGATACCCCGCGGCGGGGACAAGGTATTCATCGCCGATCGCGCTGACCTGCGCCAGGTGCTCTCGCGCACCTCGATACTTTCCAACGAGAAGTACCGGGGCGTGCGTCTCAATCTCGAGGCGGGCAACTTGCGTGTACTGGCCAACAATCCCGAGCAGGAAGAGGCCGAGGAAAATATTGCCATCGACTACGACGGCAATGCGCTGGAAATCGGTTTCAATGTCGGCTACCTGATCGATGTGCTCAACGCGCTCGACGAGGATCGCGTGCAGATGACCCTCTCCGACTCCAACAGTAGCGCCATCATGGAAGAGCCGGGCGGCGGGGATGCGTTGTACGTGGTCATGCCGATGCGCCTGTGATCGTGCTGCAATGCGCACCTTGATGTCTGATTCGCCCGCTTCGACCGTTCCAGGGCGAGCTTTCAGTCGGTGCCCGGATGCCTCTTGATCACTTGACCTTTCAGGGGCTGCGTAACCTCGAGGCGCTCGACATGCGCCCATCGCCGTCGATCAATGTCATCGTCGGCGACAACGGTAGCGGCAAGACCAGCCTGCTTGAAGGGATTCACATCCTTGGCATGGGACGCTCCTTTCGGACACAACAGCTCCGCCATGCCATTCATCATGAAGGCGACAGCGTTACCTTGCATGGCCGTCTGGCCGGCGATCCTCCTGTGCCGCTGGGTGTGCGCAGACACCGCGCCCAGAGCGAGCTGGAGATGCGCATGGCCGGTGAACGTGTGGCTCGGGTCGCCGAGCTAGTCGAAGCGCTGCCACTTCAACTGATCAACCCCGATGCCTTTCGCCTGCTCGAAGGTGCACCCGCTTCGCGGCGCGAGTTCTTCGATTGGGGTGTGTTTCACGTGGAACACGATTTCCTCGATGCCTGGAGGCGTACTCGGCGCGCGCTTAAACATCGGAATGCGCTGCTCAGGCATGATAGAATCGATGAGCAATCGATTGCGGTCTGGGAGCGCGAGTTTGCGCACTGGGGCAACCGCCTTGACGCTCTGCGCGACGACTACCTGGCGGCCTTTCTCCCGATTTTCGAAGAGACACTCGCCGAACTTTTGCCGCTCCCCGACCTGACGCTGCGTTATTACCGCGGCTGGGATCGCCAGCGCGACCTGGCAGAAATCCTCGACCAGGGGCGAGTTACCGACCGTCAGATGGGGTTTACTCAGCAAGGTCCACAGCGTGCCGACCTTCGTATACGTATTGAGCGACGGCCGGCGGTAGAGGTGCTCTCGCGAGGTCAGCAGAAACTGGTGGTCAGTGCCATGAAGCTGGCCCAGGGGCGCTTGCTGGAAATGACCACGGGGCGCACCTGCGTCTATCTGATCGATGACCTGCCGGCGGAGCTCGATGCCGAGCATCGCGGCGTCTTCTGTCGCTGGCTCGAGCGCATGGGCTGCCAGGCGTTCATCACCAGCGTCGATCAGAGCGCACTGGCAGGATTGTGGCAGACAGATACAACGGTCGCGATGTTTCACGTGAAACACGGTCGGCTTGCGACATACGGAACGAAAGACTTCACGACGGAGTAGTCAATGAGCGAACAAGCTTACGACTCAACGAGCATCAAGGTCCTGAAAGGGTTGGATGCGGTGCGTAAGCGCCCCGGCATGTACATCGGCGACACCGATGACGGGACGGGGCTGCATCACATGGTGTTCGAGCTGGTGGACAACTCCATAGACGAAGCGCTGGCCGGTTTCTGCAGCGAGATACGCGTGGTCATCCATCCCGACGAGTCGATCACCGTCAGCGACAATGGTCGCGGCGTGCCGACCGATATCCACAGCGGAGAGGGCGTCTCGGCGGCGGAAGTGATCATGACGGTCCTGCATGCCGGGGGCAAGTTCGACGACAATTCCTACAAGGTGTCCGGGGGATTGCACGGCGTCGGCGTCTCGGTCGTCAACGCGCTTTCCGAAGAGCTCAAGCTGACCATCTGGCGGGCTGGTCAGGTTCACGAACAGCTTTACCATCACGGCGTGCCCGATGCGCCGCTTGCCGTCGTGGGGCAGACCGAGAAGAGCGGTACGCGCGTGCATTTCCGCCCCTCGGCGGAGACGTTTACGCATATAGAATTCCACTACGATATTCTTGCCAAGCGGCTGCGCGAACTTTCGTTCCTGAATTCCGGTGTGGCCATTCGCTTGATGGATGAGCGCAGCGGCAAGGAAGAGCTCTTTCACTACGAGGGCGGCCTGCGGGCCTTCGTCGATCATCTGAATACCAACAAATCGACGCTGAATCCCGTGTTTCACTTCAATGTCGAGCGCGAGGACGGCATTGCCGTCGAGGTGGCGATGCAGTGGAACGACACCTTCGCCGAGAACATCTTCTGCTATACCAACAACATCCCTCAGCGCGACGGGGGGGCGCATCTGGCCGGTTTCCGTGCCGCGCTGACTCGCTCGCTCAATAGCTACATCGAAGCCGAGGGCGTGCTCAAGAAGGCCAAGGTCAACACTTCGGGCGATGACGCGCGCGAAGGGTTGACCGCGATCATTTCCGTCAAGGTCCCGGATCCCAAGTTTTCCTCGCAAACCAAGGAAAAGCTGGTCTCCTCTGAGGTCAAGACGGCTGTCGAGCAAGAGCTGGGTCGACAATTTTCCGACTACCTGGCCGAGCACCCCAACGAAGCCAAGTCGATCGTCAACAAGATGATCGATGCGGCGCGTGCGCGTGAGGCAGCGCGCAAGGCGCGGGAAATGACGCGTCGCAAGGGTGCGCTGGATATTGCCGGCCTGCCGGGCAAGCTGGCTGATTGTCAGGAAAAGGACCCGAGCCTTTCCGAGCTGTACCTGGTCGAGGGCGACTCGGCAGGGGGGAGCGCCAAGCAGGGTCGCGATCGCCGTACGCAGGCAATCCTGCCGCTCAAGGGCAAAATACTCAATGTCGAGAAGGCCCGCTTCGACAAGATGCTGTCTTCCGCCGAAGTCGGTACATTGATCACGGCGCTAGGCTGCGGCATCGGTCGCGAGGAGTTCAATCCCGACAAGCTGCGCTATCACTCGGTCATCATCATGACCGACGCCGACGTCGATGGTTCGCATATTCGTACACTGCTCTTGACGTTCTTCTTCCGTCAGATGCCGGAGCTGATCGAGCGCGGCCACATCTTTATCGCCCAGCCGCCGCTCTACAAGATCAAGCGCGGCAAGCAGGAGATGTATCTCAAGGATGAGCAGGCGTTGCTCGATTATCTGACCACGACAGCTCTGGACGGCGCGGGACTGCATGTCAACGCGGATGCTCCGGGAATCAGCGGCGAGCATCTCGAGGCCCTGGTCAATCAGTATCGCGACGTGATGAAGCGTATCGATCGCCTGCTGCGAGTTTACCCGCATGAAGTGCTGCGCAAGATCGTTCACGCGGCGACGCTGAATGGCGAAGAGAGTCTGCGAGACCGGGTCACCATGCAGCATTGGATTGACTCCCTGCAGCAAGCGATGGATGCACTGATTGCCTACGAGGGTGGGCCGCGCTACGTCTTTCATCTGCAGGAGGACGATGAGCGGGGCTTATTCCTGCCGAGCGTATCGCTGACCGCCCATGGCGTGACTGCCGAGTACGTCTGGGGCGCGGACTTCTTCCGCAGTGCCGACTACCGCGCAATGGCAGCGCTGGGTGAGACGCTTGACGATCTCATGGGAGAGGGCGCCTACGTGGCGCGTGGCGAACGCAGCAAGAAAGTCGATACGTTCTACGAAGCGCTCGATTGGCTGATGTCCGAAGCGCAGCGCGGCTTTTCCATCCAGCGCTATAAGGGCCTGGGTGAGATGAATCCCGATCAGCTTTGGGAAACCACCATGGATCCCGAGACTCGGCGCATGCTGCGTGTATCGATCGAGGACGCGGTGGCCGCCGACATGATGTTCAATACGCTCATGGGTGACGAGGTCGAACCGCGTCGATTCTTCATCGAGCAGAACGCGCTGGTTGCCAACCTCGACGTGTGATGTTTCACGTGAAACACCACGGTCAACGTTGAGTGACCGCAAGCCCAGCCAAGCGCTGGGCTTTTTTATTCACTCTCTCAAGAAATGGGGCCGCGTTGGTTGGCGGTGGGGCTGCTCGATCGAGCGTCGCGACTCAATGCATATTGGGAGGCTCGCACATGCCCCCCCAAGGGGGCATTCAGTTTTCTATCAGATAATCGGCGAAGGCGGCAAGATCGTCGAAGATCCGTGCCTGCCCGAGGCTGCCCCTGGCTTCGGTCCTCCTGCCCTTGCTCGTGCGAACCAGCACCGGGTGGCAGCCCTTGGCAATGCCCGCTTCCAGATCTCTGCGGCTGTCGCCTACCATCCAGGCGTTCTGAAGACTGTCCAGCTTCAGGCTATGCTGGATCTGATCGAGAAGACCGGTTTTCGGCTTGCGGCATTCACAGCCATCGTCGGGTCCATGGGGGCAGTAGGCGATGTGGGCGATTGTGCCACCCGCAGCCGATACGCGCTCACATAAATCGTCGTGTATCATTTGCAGAGTGGTTTCATCGTAATAACCGCGGGCCACTCCCGACTGGTTGGTGGCGATGGCAATCGTCCAACCATGTCGCGTCAGCCGGGCGATCGCCTCGATGGCCTGCGCATAAGGCCGCCACTCATCGAGTGACTTGATGTAGTCATCCGAGTCCTCATTGAGGACACCGTCGCGATCGAGAATGATCACCTTGCTTGGCGTCAGGTCATGGGACTGGCCGGATAATGGTTGCATAGGCATGGCCTGATCTAATCCGAGTGTTTCACGTGAAACAAGCATGGCGTAAAAATGTTTCACGTGAAACACATGCAAAAAGACCAGCCCCGATGGGCCGGTCTACGAAGTACTGCAGTCGCCGAAGCGAGAGACGATCTACTGCTGCAGTTGCGCGATATCCGCCACATCGAGGAACAGAGCTTGTAGCTCGGCGAGCAGGGCCAGGCGATTGCGTCTGACGGCGCTGTCATCGGCCATCACCATTACGTCATCGAAGAAGGCATCCACGGGATCGCGCAGCATCGACAGGGCGTCCAGCGCTTCGCTGTAACGAGCCTCGGCGAACAGTGGGGCGACTATCCGGCGGCGCTCTGCCAAGGCCTGTGCGAGCGCTCGTTCAGCGTCCTCGGCGAGCAGCGAGGCATCCACCGACTCGGCGATCTCGTCGGCCTGCTTGGTCAGGATGTTGGAGACGCGCTTGTTCGCGGCTGCCAGGGCGCCTGCCTCCTCGCGCTGAGTGAAGGCATGCACGGCGCGGATACGGCGCGCGAAGTCCAGCGGCCGCGTGACCGGACGCGAGCGTACCGAGAGGTAGACCTCGACGGCGATGCCTTCGTCCTGCGTCCAGGCGCGAAAGCGATCGAGCATGTATTCGAGCACTTCCTCGGCAAGTCCCGCTGACTGGGGCAGGTGGCTATGTTGGGCTGCGGCCTGCTCGAGCAGTTCGCGCAGATCAAGGTCGAGCTCGGCCTTGATCTGGATGTTGAGCACGCCTATTGCCGCCCGGCGCAGGGCGAACGGATCCTTGGCGCCGGTAGGCCGCGCGCCGATGCCGAAGATGCCGGTGAGCGTATCCAGCCGATCGGCCAATGCCAGCGCCAGCCCGGTCTTGCTCCTGGGCACCTCGTCGCCGGCGAAGCGCGGCAGATACTGTTCATGGATCGCTTGAGCCACTGCCTCGGGTTCGCCATCGTGGCGGGCATAATAGCAGCCCATGATGCCTTGCAGCTCGGGGAACTCGAGCACCATTTCACTGGCCAAGTCGCACTTGGCGAGCTGCGCGGCCCTGGCGGCATGCTCCGGGTCGCCTTCGATGCGCTCGGCAATGTAGCGGGCAAGGGCTTCGCTGCGCCGGGCCTTGTCGGCCAGGGTGCCCAGCTGCTGCTGGAAGACCACGCTGGCCAGCCCCTCTTGGCGCGAGGCCAGGCTATGCCTGAGATCGGTTTCGTAGAAGAAGGCGGCGTCGGCCAGGCGCGGGCGGATGACCCGTTCATTGCCCTCGATCACCCGTTGCGGATCACGGCTGTCGATATTGGCCACGGTGATGAAGCCGGGCTCGAGCTTACCGTCGGCGTCGAGCAGGTGGAAATATTTCTGGTTGGCCTTCATCGACGAGATCAGGCATTCGGCGGGCACCTCGAGGAAGCGTTCATCGAAGCTGCCGGCCAGTGCCACCGGCCATTCGACCAGGCCATTGACCTCGTCGAGCAGATCCTCGTCGATGACCGCAGTGGCCGCCTGGACTTCGGCTTCGGCAAGTACCTGCTCGCGGATTCGCTCGCGACGGATCTGACGATCGACCAGCACGGAGGCATTCTCCAGGGCGCTCACATAGTCATCGGCCTGGGGCAGGGCGATGGCCGCGGGGGCATGGAAGCGATGGCCGCGAGTCTCGCGCCCGGCGTGCAATCCCAGCACCTCGGCCTCGACCACATCACGGCCATGGAGAACCACCAGCCAATGCACCGGCCGCGAGAACTCGATGCGCGAGTCGCCCCAGCGCATGTTCTTGGGCACCGGCAGCCCGGCAACGCTCTGCCGAATGATTGCCGGCAGCAGCTCATCGACCGTCGCGCCGGGCTGCTCGAAGCGATGGCCCAGCCAGGTCCCCTTGTCGGTTTCGAGCTGGATGAGCTCATCGACCTGGACGCCGCAGGAGCGAGCAAAGCCCTGGGCGGCCTTGGTCGGTTCGCCATCCTTGAAGGCGGCGGCCAACGCCGGCCCACGACGCTCGATCAGCCGGTCGGGCTGCTTGGCTTCGAGGGCCTGAATCTGTACCGCCAGGCGTCGCGGCGTGGCATAGGCCCGAGCCTCGCCGAAGCCGACCTCGGCCTCGCGCAGGCCGCTGGCGATAGCGTCGGCGAAGGCGTCGGCCAGCGAATCGATGGCACCCGGCGGCAGCTCTTCGACGCCCAGTTCGACCAGTAGGGTATTGGCAGCCATGCTCAAGCGTCTCCCTTTTCGGCTAGTGGCTGTTCGGCCAGCAGTTCCTGGCGCAGCGGTTCGGGGGCCATCGGGAAGCCTGCGGCCTTGCGCGATTGGTAATAGGCCTGGGCGACATCGCGGGCCATGGTGCGCACGCGCAGGATGTAGCGCTGGCGCTCGGTGACCGAGATGGCGTGGCGAGCATCGAGCAGATTGAAGGTGTGCGAGGCCTTGAGCACCATCTCGTAGGCGGGCAGCGGCAGGTTAGCCGCGATCAACTTGCTGCATTCGCCCTCGAGGTGATCGAAACTCGCGAATAGCGCCGGGACATCGGCATGCTCGAAGTTGTAGGCGGACTGTTCGCGCTCGTTCTGCAGGTAGACGTCGCCATAGGTGACCCGCGAGCCGTCGGGGGCGATTGCCCAGCTCAGATCGTAGACGCTGTCGACGTCCTGCAGGTACATGGCGATGCGCTCAAGTCCATAGGTCAGCTCGCCGGTGACCGGGAAGCACTCGATGCCTCCGGCCTGCTGGAAGTAGGTGAACTGGGTCACCTCCATGCCGTTGAGCCAGACTTCCCAGCCCAGTCCCCAGGCGCCCAGGGTGGGCGACTCCCAGTTGTCCTCGACGAAGCGAATGTCGTGGACCAGCGGGTCGATGCCGAGCCGCTCCAGCGAGCCGAGGTAGAGTTCCTGAAGATCGGCCGGCGAGGGCTTCATCACCACCTGAAACTGATAATAGTGCTGCAGGCGATTGGGATTCTCGCCATAGCGGCCGTCGGTCGGGCGGCGCGAAGGCTGCACGTAGGCGGCGTTCCAGGTCTCGGGACCGATGGAGCGCAGGAAGGTGGCCGGATGGAAGGTGCCGGCGCCCACTTCCATGTCCAGTGGCTGCATGATCACGCAGCCCTTTCCGGCCCAGTATTGCTGCAGGGCGAGGATCAAACCCTGAAAGGTTGTGACGTCTGGCGTCGACTGTGTCATTGCGGGTCACCGTTGGCCCATGAATTCGCGGACCGCCAAGTATACAATTAGCGGGTAATCGGTTATAGGCACCGCGCCGAATTGCCTGCCGCATGGCCGTGGCGGGTCGCAACCATCAAGAGGATTCGCGAATGATCGTAGTGACGGGCGGCGCCGGGTTCATCGGCGCCAATCTGGTGAAGGCGCTCAATGCACGGGGCCGCGACGACGTGCTGGTGGTCGACGACCTGACCGATGGCACCAAGTTCGTCAATCTCGCCGATTGCATCCTCGGCGACTACCTGGACAAGGAAGATTTTCGCATGCGCGTCGAAGCGGCGCTGCGCGGCGAGCAAAGCGACTTGCCGCCGATCGAGGCGATCTTCCACGAGGGCGCCTGTTCGGATACCACCGAGTGGGACGGCCAGTTCATGCTCGACAACAACTTCGAGTACTCCAAGATGCTGCTGGCGTACTGCCAGCACAAGCGCATCCCGTTTCTGTATGCCTCGTCGGCGGCCACCTACGGTGGCAGCGAGGTGTTCGTCGAGGCGCCGGAGCACGAGAAACCGCTCAACGTCTATGGCTACTCGAAGCTGCTGTTCGACCAGTACGTGCGCGCACGCTGGGGCAGCTTCACCAGCCAGGTGGTGGGCTTTCGCTATTTCAATGTCTACGGTCCGCGCGAGCAGCACAAGGGCAAGATGGCCAGCGTGGCTTACCATCACCACACCCAGGTCAGTCAGGGGCAGAATCCGCGGCTGTTCGGTGCCTGGGAAGGCTTTGATGCCGGCATGCAGAGCCGCGACTTCGTCTACGTCGGCGACGTGGTCGACGTCAATCTGTGGTTTTTCGACAACCCCGAGGTCTCGGGCATCTACAACCTGGGCACCGGCCGCGCGGAGCCCTTCAAGGCGATCGCCGAGACGGTGATCGATCATTACCGGCGCGGCGAGATCGAGTACATCGACTTCCCCGACGAGCTCAAGGGGCGCTATCAGAGCTATACCCGCGCGGATATTTCGCGGCTGCGCGAGGCGGGCTACACCGCCGAGTTCAAGACCGTGCGCGAGGGCGTCGGCGCCTACCTGGATTGGCTGAATGGCTGACGCATCCGCGCCGCGCATCCTGATCGTCGGCCCCTCCTGGGTCGGTGACATGGTCATGGCCCAGAGCCTGTTCATGACGCTCAAGACGCGCTACCCGGAAGCGTCCCTGGGGGTGCTGGCGCCGGCCTGGTCGCAGCCGATCCTGGCGCGCATGCCCGAAGTCGACGAGGCGATCGCGCTGGAGGTCGGGCATGGCGAGTTCGGCTGGCAAGCGCGCCGCGCGGTGGCCCGCTCGCTGCGCGGTCGCTTCGATCGGGCACTGGTCCTGCCACGCTCGTGGAAGTCGGCGCTGGTGCCGTTTCTGGCACGGATCCCCGAGCGCATCGGCTTTACCGGCGAGCAGCGCGTGGTGTTGCTGAATCGGCGCCGCAAGCTCGACAAGGCGACGCTCGATCAGACCGTCAAGCGCTTCGTCTCGCTGGGGCTCGACGAAAAACAGGCGGCACGCGGCGATTTCGCCATCCCCCGGCCGCGTTTGCGGGTCGACCCGGGCCGCCAGCGGCGTCTTCGCGAGACCTTCGGGCTCGGTGACGGCCCGGCCATCGGCCTGATGCCCGGCGCCGAATACGGGCCCGCCAAGCAATGGCCATTGGCTTATTTCCGCGAACTTGCCCAGGTGCTCACGAAGCGCGGTTATGGCGTCTGGGTGCTGGGCGGGCCCAGGGATGCCGATGACGGCGAGCAGATCGCCCGGGGACTCGATGGCGTTGTCAATCTGTGCGGCCGGACCAAGCTGGGCGACGCCGTGGATCTGCTGGCCGCCTGCAAGCAGGTGGTCACCAACGATTCGGGGCTGATGCACGTCGCCGCCGCGGTGGGCACACGCATCCAGGCCATCTACGGCTCGTCGTCGCCGGTCTACACGCCACCGTTGAGCGATAACGCCGTCATCCACGATCTCGAGCTTGATTGCTCGCCCTGTTTCCAGCGCACCTGCCCACTGGGGCACACGCACTGTCTGAAGCACATCATGCCCGAGCGACTGAGCCGCGCGATCGCCTCGAACTGACGGCCCGATTCGGCCGCACGCCAGCCCAGGGCTATCGCAGATAGCGTTTACACGCGTCGACAAGCCGGCGCGGCATCGCTCGCTGGGCTAGCGCGGCGACTCGCCCGAGGAAGGCTTCCACAGGCGTTGCTGCAGCGCGCTTTCTGACCGCATGCGCGCATCGATCGTCTCGATGCCGTGACGCTCCAGCAGCGTCTGGGCCGGCGACAGCAGGGAGGCACCGAGCCCGGCGCGGTTGGCGGGCACCTCGAAGCCCATGGCTTCCAGCACCGTCGGCAGTACATCGACCATCGACGACTCGCGCTCGATGACCCGTGGCTCGAGACCATTTCCGAACATGATCAAGGTGTTCTCTCGCTCGCCGGCGGTCAGTGCCTGCCAGGCGGAATTCTTCATTGCCAGGTGATCACTGGCGATCACCACCAGGGTGTTGTCGAGCAACCCTTCGCGCTCGAGGCGCTCGACGAAGCGACGCGTCAGCCACCCGGTGCACTTGATGGAGTACAGGATATTCTTGCCATCGAAAGCCCCCTGGTTGTTGCGACAACGCCGGGCTGGATAACCGTAGGGTGGATGCGCCGACAAGGTGGCCGCGAAAAGCCCGAAGGGCTCGGGCTGACGCTGCAGGGTGCGCACCCGCTGAACCGCCATGTCCAGCAGCGAATCGTCGTACAACCCCCAACTGTTGAGATAGCCGGGATCGTCGAGGCGCGGACTCAAGGCTTCGCGGCCGAGCACGGTGTCGAAGCCATGCTGCTTGTAGAACAATCCCTTGCCGGCGAAGTCGAGGCTGGCTCCGCCCATGAAGGTCAGATTGTAGCCGCGTCTGGAAAGCAGGTCGCCGAGACAGTCGACGCCTGGCACCACGTACTCCAGCGGCTCGAGCTGGGAGTCATGCAACAGCCCCGCGGGGATCAGTGGCGTGCCGCACTGGCTGGCGATCATGCCCGCCGTGGTCCAGCCGGTATTGGCGATCTGGCGCAGGCCCTTGAAGACCACGCCGCGCTGGCCGAGCGTCTCCAGGTCAGCATAGACGTCGCCGAAACGCGATTCGTCGGCGTAGGTGCCTTCGGTACTTTCCATGTACAGATAGATCAGGTTGGGCGGGTTCTCTGGCATGGCCTCGATCTGCGGCGGCACATAGCGGCGCTCCAGCCAGGCGCCATCCTCGGCGACGATCGACGCCCCTTCCAGGGTGATGCCGAACAGCAACGGGTTGAAGGCCAGCAGGAACAACACCAGCACGCGCTCGAGCAGCCGCCAGCGCTGATCGACGCGCACCAGCCAGGTGAATATGCCGAGCATGATCAGCCCGGTCAGGGTATAAACCATCCCGACGAAGATCCGCCCGCCGCTGCCGTTATCGGCGATCCCCGCCTGCAAGTGGAAGATCACCGCGCCAAGGTCGACCTTGCCGTAGCTATCGGCCAGAAACAGGTAGATCCACCACAGTGCCAGCGGCAGCAGCGACCAGGGCCAGGCGCGCGGCCGGACGACCTGATGGGCGGGAGCCCCCCAACGAAACTCCCAGGCTAGCATCAGCCACAGGACCAGGACCGGCAGCGCCCAGAAATGCGACAGACTGAATACCGTGGTCATGGCGTAGCCGATACACAGACCCAGGTAGGCGATGGCCCACCAGCGTCCGGCGGGTAAACGGGTCGACATCTGCAAGAATCCTTCCGAGCAACGCAGGAGCCTATCGGGCTTGACGCTGATCTACTGCGAATCCCGGGCTTTCGGCCAACTTTATCGATCCATTTCGTTAAATAGCGCGCTATTCGCCTCAATCGATCGTTTAATTTGACTCGAAATCCGTGCTTCTCGTGACGATCGGTCAAACCCGACAGACTCTTAGACTAGCAAGCGCGTCATGGGGCTGTCATAGCCATGTCACGGAGGCGGCTCCTGAGCATTGGCGGTACGCTCGTTTTCGTAGAGCTCGTTGAGCTTGGCGTATTTCATGTAGGCGTGGAACGCCGTGGTCAGCGCGACCGTCATGCCATCGGCGCCCTGGAGCAGGCCCCCCTTGAACAGCAGCTTGCGCAGCGTCGCCGTCAAGGCGTGCACGGCGGGACGCAGCGGCGAGGGCGTCACGCCCCGCTCCTTCATCGCCCAGGCGTCACGGGTCGAGAGCGCGTCGATGCGCTGGATCCAGTGCGACAGGCTGGCGTAAGTGAAGTGATCAAGGTGGGCCTGGGTGAGCTTGACGCGGGGCGCCTCGACCGAGGAATGGGCCTTCCTGGGCAGATAGCCCGCGGTGGTGCGATTGTAGAGCCGCGTCACCGAGTCGGGATAGAAGCCGGCGGCGCGAATCCAGTGATTTCCAACGTAGTTCTTGCGCCGGAAGGCGTAGGCCTGGGAAGGATCGTCCAGCGCCAGACCCTCGATCAGCGCGACGGCATCGTCAGCGAGGCGCTCGTCGGCATCGAGGGCGAGAATCCAGTCGTTGCGGGCGAAGGGCACGCCATGGGCCTTCTGCGGGCCGTCGCCGAGGTAGGCCTGGGCGATGACGTGCGCGCCGTGCGCTTCGGCGATCGCCACCGTGTCGTCCTCGCTCAGCGAGTCGACGACGATCACCTCGTCGCAGACACGCTGCAGCGAGCGGATGCAGGCGGCGATGTTGGCGGCCTCGTTGAGGGTGATGACGATTCCGGTGATGGGCATTAGCGGCTCCCCGTGGCAGGCATGGGCGACGCGGTCGGCGCGGGCCACCAGTCGGCGATGGCCTGTGCCGCGGCCTCGATGTCGATGCGGCTCATGTCGGTGGCGTGCTCGGCGGCGGGTGGGCTGAACGCCAGGCGATGGGCGTCGCGGTTACAGGTCTGCCAGCGCAGCGGCGTCGCCGAGCGCTTGGCCGGGTAGAAGCCGACGGTGGGCACGTCCAGGCAGCCGGCGATATGCAACGGCCCGGTGGAACCGGCGATGAGCAGGTCGGCGGCGCTCAGGCTGTGGGCAAAATCGACCAGGTCGTCACGCGGCGGCATGACCCGCGTCGCCACGCCCTGGTCGACGAGGTCGTCGCACAGCGCGGCGGCGGCGGCGTGCTCGCCGGGTCCCGAAGTGAGTACCCACTCCGCGGGTGTGTCCAGGCGCACGTCGATGCTCGCGACCAGCGCGGCATAGTGCGCGGGCGACAGGTTGACCGCCGAGCCCCCGCTGCCACCGTGCACGAAGCCCCAGCGGCGTCGCGCGTCGAGCCCGCATTCACGGGCCAGGCGCTGGCGCTGCTCGCCGCGCATCGTTGTCGGCAGCGGCCAGTAGGGCGGCTCGAGTATCGGAATCGGCTGGCCGAGCTGGGTCAACAGCGCCTCGGCGAGCTCCAGGTTGTAGCGATACTCGGGGCGCTGCGAGCGCGAACGGCGCTGGACGATACGCCGGTTGTGGAACACCTGAGCCCACTTGGTCGCCGGCGCCAGGCGCAGCGCAATGCCGGCCCGCCAGCCCAGCCAGCCGATGCGCGGCGTCGAGAACAGCGTCAGCAGCGCATCGAAACGGCCCGCGCGCAGCTGGGCGAGCAAGGCGCGCTGCACATCGCGCGACGCGTCGTCGCCGGGGTCGACGAGCACCTCGTCGACCCACGGGCAGGCCCGGGCGAGGGCAGCGGTATAGTGCGGCACCAGCACGCTGACATGATTGTCCGGATGGGCTTGCTTGAGGCAGGCCAGGGCGGGCCAGGCGAGCATGAAGTCGCCGAGCTTGTCGTTGCGCACGACCAGCAGGCGCTGGCCCTTGGGCTGTGGCATGTCAACTCCCCGCAGTGGCGCATCGCGCCGTGGCATGGATTGACCGCGAATTATACCCGAGCCGGCCCGGCCCGGTCGTAGCCGCGCAGGATCGCCGGCACCGCCTCCTCGGCGTCGAACTTCGCCAGCGAGCGCTGCAGGCGTTCGAGATTGGCGTTCTGCCAGTCTCCTGGACGGCGCAGCCGGCAACGGTCCAGGTCGATCAGCCATACCCTCTCGTCGGGGGTGATCAGCAGGTTGCGCGCATTGAGATCGACGTGGTCGAGCCCGGCGGCGTGGAAGCGGCGGATCGTGGCGCCGACGCGCTCGAGCAAAGCCGGGTCGTTGCCTTCTAGGCACTCGGCCAGGGCGCGCGCGCCGGCCAGGCGCACGGTGAGCAGCGCGGCGGCGTAACTGAGCCCATGGCGCGTCACGCGAGCGGCCACCGGGCGTGGCACCGGCAGGCCCTGGTCGTACAGCCTGGCGGTGAGGCGCATCTCGCAAAAGGCGCGGCTGCGCTCCAGCCCGGTCCAGACGTAGCGTGCCTCGCTGAGCCGTGCCGCCATGCCGCCGCGGCGATAGTCGCGCAGTACCCATTGCTCGTCGGCCAGGGCGATCCTGGCGGCATCGACGAACAGGCTGGCCCCGCGCCCCGGGGCCTGGCCGACCACGGCGTCGTGGCGTTGCCAGAAGGTGGCACTGAACCACGCCGGGTCGAACGAGTCGCGGGCGCCTCCGGTGACCAGCGTTTGTGGCGGGGTCGTGGCGTCACATAGAATGCCGACGTCATGTAAAATGAATTGCCTGCCCACCTGGAGTGTTGCCAACTGCATGAAGCATCCTTTGCCAGCTCAGCCCGCGCATATCGGCATCCTGCGCCTTTCCGCGCTGGGCGATGTCTGCAATCTGGTGCCCACCGTGCGCGCCCTGCAACGCCAGTGGCCCAACGCCCGCATCACCTGGATCATCGGCAAGGCGGAGCATAGTCTACTGGCGGGCCTGTCCGGGGTCGAGTTCGTGGTCTACGACAAGGCGACGGGGTTGGCCGGGATGCGCGAACTCTGGCGCCAACTGGCGCAGACGCGCTTCGACGTGCTGCTGCACATGCAACAGGCGCTGCGCGCCAGCGTGCTATTGATGGGGCTCAACAGTGCCGTGCGGGTGGGATACGACAAGGCCCGCGCCAAGGATTGGCAGCACTGGTTCACCCATCGCCAGCTCGGCGTTCACGCGCGTGCCCACGTCCTCGAGTCGTTCATGGACTTCGCCCGCCTGCTGGGCGTCGCCGATACCCGGCTCGAATGGGACTTGCCGATTCCTGCTACGGCACGCGCCGAGGCCCGGCGACTGAGCGGCGAGGGCGACTACCTGGTGATCAGTCCCTGCGCCAACCCGCGGCTGCGCAACTTCCGCAACTGGTCGGCACAGGGCTACGCGACGCTGATCGAGCATGTGTGGACCCAGCACGGCCTGAAGAGCGTGCTGACCGGCGGCGGCAGCGCCCAGGAGCGCGAGATGGGCGCGCGCATCCGCCAGCTTGCCGTCGCCGAATCGGTGATCGACGCCATCGGCGCGAGCTCGCTCAAGGGCCTGCTGGCGCTGATCGACCAGGCCCGGCTCGCCGTCGCCCCGGATTCCGGCCCGGTGCACATGGCCAACGCCCTGGGCACGCCCACCGTCGGGCTCTACGCCACCACCAATCCGGATCGCGCCGCACCCTATTGCTGGCGCGACTACGTCGTCGATCGCTACCCTGACGCGGTACGCCAGTTCCTGCACAAGGACCCGGAGACGCTTCCCTGGGGGCAGCGGGTCCGTCATCCGGATGCCATGGCGCTGATTCGCGCCGAGGACGTGATCGCGCGCGTCGATCAGGTCCTGGCGCTACCCCGCCCCATCCGACCCAACCCGACGCTGGAGCCGCGCGATGAAGTTTGACCTGACCGCCCTCGAACGGGCCTGCCTGCTGGTGGTGGGCGATGTGATGCTCGACCGCTACTGGCATGGCGGCACTTCGCGGATCTCGCCGGAGGCGCCGGTGCCGGTGGTACGTGTCGGCGAGAGCGAGGACCGCCCGGGCGGCGCCGCCAACGTGGCGCTCAACGTCGCCGCGCTGGGTGGCCACGTGGCGCTGGCGGGGCTGGTCGGCGACGACGACAACGCCGATTTGCTGAGCGCGCGGCTGGAAGACTCCGATGTGAGTACTCACTTCCAGCGCAGCTCCGCAATACCGACGATTACCAAGCTGCGAGTAATGAGCCGCAGCCAGCAACTGATCCGTCTGGATTTCGAGGACAGCCTGGCCGGCATCGATACCGGCGAGATGCTCGGCCGGATCGAGGCCGCGCTGCCCGACAGCGACCTGGTGATCCTCTCCGATTACGGCAAGGGCACGCTGGGCCGCGTCGAGGAGTTGATCGCACTGATCCGCGCCAGCGGCAAGCGAGTGCTGGTCGACCCCAAGGGCAGCGACTTCCGACGCTATCGCGGCGCCAGCGTGATCACCCCCAATCTGGGCGAGTTCGAGGCGGTAGTCGGGGTCTGCCACGACGACGCCGAGCTGGCCGCCAAGGGCGAACGGCTGCGCGCCGAGCTCGAACTGGAGGCGCTGCTGATCACCCGCAGCGAGCGCGGCATGACGCTGATCCGCGCGGATCATGCGCCGCTGCACCTGCCGACCCATGCCCGCGAGGTGTTCGACGTCACCGGCGCCGGCGACACGGTGATCGGCGTGCTCGGGCTGGCGTTGGCCGCGGGCCATGCCTATCCCGAGGCGGTGACCCTGGCCAACCTGGCCGCCGGGCTGGTGGTCGCCAAGCCGGGTACCGCCACGCTGTCGGTGGCCGAGCTCTACACCGCGCTGCATGGCGACAAGCTCGCCGAATTCGGCGCCATCGAGGCGGCGGCGCTGATCGAGGCGGTGCGCGCCGCCCAGGCCCGTGGCGAGCGGGTGGTGATGACCAACGGCTGCTTCGACATCCTGCACGCCGGGCATGTCGCCTATCTCGAACAGGCCCGGCGACTCGGCGACCGGCTGATCGTCGCGGTCAACGACGATGCCTCGGTGGCGCGACTCAAGGGGCCGCGCCGGCCGATCAATAGCCTGGCGCGGCGCATGCAGGTGCTGGCGAGTCTCGCCGCCGTCGACTGGGTGGTCGCCTTCGGCGAAGAGACGCCGGCCCGGCTGATCGAATCGGTGCTGCCCGACGTACTGGTCAAGGGTGGCGACTACCGGCCCGAGGAGATCGCCGGCGGCGAGGCGGTGATCGCCAACGGCGGCGAGGTCAAGGTGCTGGGCTTCGAGGATGGCGTGTCGACCACCGCGATGATCGCCACCATCCTCGACCGCGAGCGCTGAGCGTGGCCTCCCGCCACGGGCTGGCGCGGCTCGCCTACAGCGGCGTGCTGTATCTTGCCGCGCCGCTGATCTGGCGCCGGGTGTGGCGTGAGTCGGCGCCCACTCACCCGCGTGGCGAGCGACTCGGGCTGATTCCCCGACGCACCGACGCGCGGCCGCGCATCTGGTTGCACGCGGCGTCGCTCGGCGAGGTGGTCACCGCCACGCCGCTGATCCGCGCGCTGCTGGCGCGCCATCCCGATCATGCGCTGGTCGTCACCACCATGACCGCGACCGGCGCCGAACGCATCGAGACGCTGTTCGGCGACGCGGTGCGCCATCACTTCCTGCCGCTGGACTTTCCCGGTGCCGCCCGGCGCTTCGTCGAGCGCCTGCAGCCGGCGCTGGCGATCATCGCCGAAACCGAGCTGTGGCCGAATCTATTGCATGCCTGCGCGACTCGCGGGGTGCCGGTAGTGATCGCCAATGGCCGCCTCAGCCTCGGCGCCTTCGCTACCTACCGGCGCTTCGCGGCATTGAGCCGCGACATGCTCGAGAGTGTCGCCTGGGTGGGTGCCAAGTCGGGCGAGGATGCCGAGCGCTTTCGCGCCCTCGGCTGCCCGGCCGCCCGAATCGCCGTCACCGGTGCGCTCAAGTTCGACATTCAGCTCGATGACGGCCTAGAAAGCGAAAGTGAGCGCTTACGTACCGAGTGGGGCGAGCGACCGGTGTGGGTCGCCGGCTCGACCCATCCCGGCGAGGACGAAGCGGTGCTCGCCGCTCACGCCCGGCTGCGGAAGCGCTATCCAGACGCTCTGTTGGTGTTGGTGCCGCGTCATCCGCAACGCTTCGAGACGGTCGCTGCGCTGTGTCGGTCGCAGGGCTTCGCGCTGGCGCGGCACTCGCGCGGCGAGGTGCCGGGTCCCGCTACCGGCATTGTGCTGGGCGACACCATGGGCGAATTGATGCGCTTCTACGGCGTGGCGGACGTGACCTTCGTCGGCGGCTCGCTGGTGCCGGTGGGCGGGCACAACCTGCTCGAACCGGCAGCGCTCGGCGTGGCGGTGGTCAGCGGACCCTATCTGGACAATCTGCGTGAGATCGCCGATACCCTGGCCGAGGCCGATGCGCGGCGTGAAATCGTCGATGGCTCGGCGCTGGGCGAAGTGCTGATCACGCTGTTCGACGCCCCCGAAGAGCGCCAACGTCTGGGTGCCGCGGGCCGGGCGGTAGTCGAGGCCAACCGCGGTGCACTGGCGGCGACGCTCGAGAAAGTAAGCGCTTACTTGCGCGCAAATGCTTAGTTCGAGCGCAATGCCCTCAACGCGTGAAACGTGTCACGCCCTCCTCGCCGGCCAGTAGCAGCACGTCGGCGCCGCGGCGCGCGAACAGGCCGTTGGTGACCACGCCGGCGATGTCGTTGAGTTCGGACTCGAGTTCGGCCGGGGCCTCGATGAGATAGTCATAGCAGTCGAGAACCTGATTGCCGTTGTCGGTGATCACGCCGTCGCGGTAGACCGGGGTGAGACCGCGCGCGACCAGCTCGCGGGCCACGTAGGAGCGCGCCATGGGGATCACCTCGATGGGCAGCGGAAAGCCGCCGAGCACTGCGACGCGCTTGGAGGCGTCGGCAATGCACACGAAGCGCTCGGCGCAGGCGGCGACGATCTTCTCGCGGGTCAGCGCCGCGCCGCCGCCCTTGATCATCTCCAGGCGCGGATTGATCTCGTCGGCGCCGTCGACGTAGACCGGAAGGCTGCCCACATGGTTGAGCTCGAAGACCTCGATGCCGTGATCGCGCAGCCGCTTGGCGGTGGCTTCGGAGCTGGCCACTGCGCCCTTGAAGTCGTGACGATGTGCCGCCAGCAGATCGATGAAATGATTGGCGGTGGAGCCGGTGCCGACCCCGATCACGCAGTCGGCGTGAAGCAGCGGCTTGATTTCGTCGATGGCGGCGGCGGCCACCGCGCGCTTTAAGGCGTCCTGGGTCATGGCAAGGCTCGTCGGTCGATGGGCAGGGACGGCCATTATAGGCCAGCCGGGAGCCGCTGTAGATGCCCGCTGGGCCGGCATGGCGAGCAACGCAGCGGCTCTAGCTGGCAGGGCAATCGCAGTTGGCGTTTCGCTCGGGGCTGATCCGTCGATAAGCCTGCGAGCGGGGCCGGCGTGCCGGAGGCGCTGTGAATACCTCCATGTACGCTACCGACGCCGTCCATGGCGTCGGACCTCCTCTTCGGCTTATCCCCGGCGCCCTTCGTCAGTTCAACTGCGATAGCCCTGCTCTAGCTGGGCTTTTGCTGGACGCCGAGGCGCCGCGTCTGCTACCAATAGGGGTTTTCCAGTCGGGTGCAATGCCCACGCGACGCGGCCTATGCGACGTGCGACTCAGGACTCCAGGATGCTCGAAGACACCGTCAAGAAGATACTAAAGGCCCGCGTTTACGAAGCGGCCCGCGAAACCCCGCTCTCGCCCGCGCACTTCCTGTCCCGCCGTCTCGACAACCAGATCCTGATCAAGCGCGAGGACCTGCAGCCGGTCTACTCGTTCAAGGTGCGCGGCGCCTACAACAAGATGGCGCAGCTCAGCGAGGCGCAAAAGGCCAAGGGCGTGATCGCCGCCTCGGCCGGCAACCACGCCCAGGGGCTGGCGCTGGCAGCCAAGCAGCTCGGTGTCAAGGCGGTGATCGTGATGCCGCGCATCACCCCCGAGATCAAGGTCCAGGCGGTGCGCGCCCGCGGCGCCAAGGTGGTGCTGCGCGGTGACGCCTTCGGCGAGGCGCTGGCCCATGCCCGCGAGCTGATCGAGGCGCACGGCTACACCTATATCCCACCGTTCGACGATATCGACGTGATCGCCGGCCAGGGCACCGTGGGCATGGAGATCCTGCGTCAGCAGCCCGGCCGGCTCGACGCGATCTTCGTGCCGGTGGGTGGCGGCGGACTGATCGCCGGAATCGCCGCCTACGTCAAGTACCTGCGTCCCGAGATCAAGGTGTTCGGCGTCGAGAGCGAGGACAGCGCCTGTCTCAAGGCGGCGCTGGAGGCCGGCGAGCGGGTCGTCCTGGAGCAGGTCGGGGTGTTCGCCGAGGGCGTCGCGGTGGCGCAGATCGGCGAGGTGCCGTTCGCGGTGATGCGTGATCTGGTCGACGGGGTGATCACCGTCACCACCGACGAGATGTGCGCCGCGGTCAAGGACACCTTCGAGGACACTCGCGCGGTGGCCGAGACCTCCGGCGCGCTGGCGCTGGCCGGGCTCAAGAAATACGTCCAGCAGACCGGCGTCACGGGCCAGACGCTGGTCTGCATCAACTCCGGCGCCAACACCAATTTCGATCGTCTCCAGCACATTGCCGAGCGCACCGAACTCGGCGAGCAGCGCGAGGCGATCCTGGCGGTGACCATCCCCGAGCGGCCGGGCAGCTTCAAGAAATTCTGCCGGACCATTGGCAAGCGCATGGTCACCGAATTCAACTACCGCTACGCCGATGCCGACAGCGCGCACATCTTTGTCGGCGTGCAGGTCAAGCCGGGCGGCGAGGACCGCCGGGCGGTGGCCGACAAGCTGCGCGAGGCCGGCTATCCGGTCGAGGATTTGACCGACAACGAACTGGCCAAGCTGCATATCCGCCATCTCGGCGGCGGGCGGCCCAAGGAGCACTTCGAGGAAGAGGTCTACCGCTTCGAGTTTCCCGAGCGCCCCGGCGCGCTGATGAACTTTCTCACCCATCTTCCCGCCGACTGGAATATCTCGCTATTCCACTATCGCAATCATGGCGCTGCCTACGGTCGGGTACTGGTCGGCATGCAGGTTCCCAACGGCGATCGTTACCATGTCGAAGAGTATTTCGAGAAGATTGGTTACCGTTACTGGAAGGAAACCGAGAACGTCGCTTATCGGCTGTTCATGGAATAACGCGAGTTTTAATAGCCAATTCGGGTGAGTGGCCACTTGCTAACCTGTAACCCCTTGTAAAGAGTGGGCTCTGTCAATTAGCGTTTGCGCACCGAGTATTGTCATTCTTTTATAGTAGCCCTATAGTCGGTGCGTTATCTGGGTGCAGCATTATTAACGCTAAATTTCGGAGTTGGTCATGAAACGCAAGCCCGACCTGGTCATGGCGCTGGTATTGATCTTCGGTCTGGGGATAGTCGCCACTGGCTACGCACAGACGCTGATCGGTACCTAGTTGCCAGTTGGGCCTGTACCGCGAGCCGCCATAAAAAACCGCCAGAGGCAAGCCTCTGGCGGTTTTTTATGGGTTCTCCTCAGCGTTAGCGATGGCGTGGGCGGACCATCCGGCGGTCACTGACGATGGCGTCGAGCGGTACGTCCCAGCCGGCGAACGGCAGCCGCTCGACATGCTGGCAGTCGTGGGCGACGCCGATCAGGCGAGGGCGCGGCCCGCGCCGGCGGGTGAAGGCGAAGCTGCGATCGTAGAAGCCGCCGCCCATGCCCAGCCGGTTGCCCAGATCGTCGAAGCCGACCAAGGGTAGAAGCGCCAGGTCGAGTGCCCAGGGCGGCAACTGACGGGCGCGATGGGCGCCATGGCGGGTATCCGGCTCGCGAATGCCGAAGCGGTTGCGGGTCATCGGCGTGGCGGCATGATAGTGCACGAACCATAGCCGGTTCTCGGCCAGCGGGCGCAGTACCGGCAGGTAGGCACGCGCACCGCGGCGGCGCAGCCAGGCCAGCAGCGGGGTGGCGTCGATTTCGCCGTCGTTGGGCAGGTAGAGAGCGACCCGTCGGGCACGCTGGACTTCCGGCAGGCCTCGCAACCGGCGGCACAGCGCCTCGCCGGCCTGACGCTGCTGGGCTTTGGTCAGCGCGCGCCGGCGCTGGCGCAGGGTCCGCCGCAGGGCCTTGCGCTGATCGTTGAGAAACTGCGGGTCAGACACGGGCATGGCCATGAATGGCTGAAAAGGGTTCCCCAGAGTGCCGCTGTCGTTCTGGCCCTTGAACCCACTGGTTCAAGGTGGGTGGCCGCAGACAGACCGTCAGGCTTTCCGTCGCACGGACATGCACACGGGTCTGTCTAGCAATTGGCCCCCTGGGTACTGCGCATAGGCTCGAGGGACGTCAACGACTGACGTACACCCCAGGGAACGCTTTCATCGTAACAGAGCTGGAAGTATGGCCAAAGGCCTGTTTGCTCAATCGGCTCAGCGCTTGGGAATCTCGCCGAGCGCGCGCTCCAGGCGCTGGTTGAGCTCGGCCAGGCTGTCCTCGCCGGCGCGTTTCTCGTCCTGCACCTGAAGCAGTTCATGGGTGATGTTGAGCGCGGCCATGATGGCGATCTTCTCGGCATCGAGCACCTTGCCGCGGGAGTGGATGCCATGCATCGCGCGGTCCAGGTAACGGGCGGTGCGCTTGAGCTCGGCTTCTTCGTCGGGCGGGCAGGCAATCACGTAAGAGCGTCCCAGCAGGGTGATCTCGGTGGTCGACCGTGCGTCGTCGCTCATGGCAGGCTCCAGGCGCGGGCCAAGAAGCGGCCCGTACGATAAGATGAACTCAGGTTTCGAGCCACTGTATATCTCGGTTCGAGCCACTATAGAGAGGCCCCGCCGGCCGGTCAACGCGCTGCTCCGGCCCGCCGCGACCGTCACGGGCATCTCCCAACCGCCATTATGGAAGCTCATGTCTATCATCAACGATCAGCTCGATTTCTCCACGGTCGCCGATGTCTTGCTAATCCACGGCAGCCTGCAGTCGCCGGCGTTCCTGGACGGCCAGCTGAGCGCTGCGCTGGCGCTTAACGACATTCCCGCCGGGGCCTGGCTGGAGACGGTCTGCCTGGCGATGGGCGTCGACCAGCCCCATGACCGCGAAGCCGGCGAGGTGCTGCTGGCCTGGCGTCGTCAGGCACTGGAGGCGCTCTCCGCGGCCGATCTCAACTTCGAACCGCTGCTGCCCGACGAGCTTTTTTCGCTCGCCGAGCGCGCCCGCGGCCTGCGCGAATGGACGCTGGGTTTCCTTGAAGTGGTCAACGAGATCGGCGGCGAAACCCGCGACGCCTGGTCGGCCAACTTGCGCGAGGCGATCGAGGACCTGGAGACCCTGGCCGGGCTCGACGAGCTGGCCCTCGACGACAGCCCCGAGAACGAGAACGACCTGTTCACGCTCACCGAGCACGCACGGATGGCTGCGATGCTGCTGTACACCGAACAGCACCCCGCCAGCCCCCAGGTCGAACAGGGCGATACCCCGCCACCCACCCAATGATTGCGCGTCGCTGACGCGATGAGTCGTCGACGCAATGAAAAGGAGCGCGCATGGCACCCGACACACTACACTATTCATCATCGCCCCGGTCATCATCGCCCCGGTCATCATCGCCCCGCCCTGCGGCCATCGGCCTCGACGAATACCGCCAGCGGCGCCAGGCGCTGATGGCCGGGTTGCCGGGCTCGAGCGCGGTGCTGTTGCCGGCAGCAACGTTGGTCACGCGCAGCAACGACAGCGAATACACTTTCCGCCAGAACAGCGATTTCCATTACCTGTGCGGTTTTCCCGAGCCCGATGCGCTGCTGCTGCTGCTGCCCGATCGCGAGGACGGCGAAGCGGTCCTGTTCTGTCTCGACAAGGACCCCGCTCTGGAAGCCTGGACCGGTATCCGGGTCGGCGCCGAGGCGGCGGTCGAGCGCTACGGCGTCGACCAGGCCTTCGCCAACAGCGAGCGCGACGAGCGCCTGGCGGCGCTGCTCGATGGCCGACGGCATCTTTACCTGCCGCTCGGCGACGACGGCGCGATGGCGCTCGCCGAGGAGGTGCGCCAACAGTTGCTGGCCCGCGCGCGGCGGGGCGCCCGCGCGCCCGAAGCGCTGGTCGACGTCGCAGCGCTGATTCACGAGCAGCGTCTGATCAAGAGCGACGCCGAGCTCGAGCTCATGCGCCACGCCGCACGGATCTCCGCCCGGGCGCATGTGCGCGCAATGCGCAGCGCCCGTCCCGGACTCGGCGAGTATCAGTTGCAGGCCGAGCTCGAGCACGAGTTCCAGTGGCACGGCGCTCGCGCCCCGGCTTACAGCACCATCGTCGGCGGCGGCGCCAACGCCTGCGTGCTGCATTACATCGAGAACGCCGCGACCCTCGCCGCCGGCGAGCTGGTACTGATCGACGCCGGCGCCGAATTCGCGCTGTATGCCGGCGACATCACCCGTACCTTCCCGGTCAACGGCCGCTTCAGCGCCACCCAGCGCAGCGTCTACGACATCGTGCTCGCCGCGCAGACGCGTGCCGTCGAGGCCGTACGCCCCGGGGCGACGCTCGGCGAGATCCATCGCGGCGTGGTCCGCGACCTGACCCGCGGGCTGATCGAGCTGGGTCTGCTGCAGGGCAGCGTTGAAGACGAGCTAGACGCGCGCATCGACGACGAAAGCTATAAGCGCTTCTACCTGCATTCGACCTCCCACTGGTTGGGGCTCGACGTGCACGACGTCGGCGGCCAGCGCCGCGATGGCGAGCCGCGCCAGCTCGAGCCGGGGATGGTATTGACCGTCGAGCCCGGGCTGTACATTCCGGCCGACGACGACATTCCGGCCGCCTTGCGCGGCATCGGCATCCGCATCGAGGACGACGTGGTGGTCACCGCCACTGGCCATGAGGTACTGACGGCGGATGCGCCCAAGCGGGTCGAGGATATCGAAGCCCTGATGGTCAAGAATTGATCAAGTCGATGTGCGTGATTTTTAATCATACGTAAATTACGTAAAGAGCCGGAATAGGCTTGAGCAGCAGGGCGCGCTACACGAACACGCGCTACAGAACAAAGGAGAGTTCATGGGCGTAACCCCGGTAGATATCGCCATCGTCGGCGGCGGCCTGGTCGGCGCGAGCCTGGGCTGCGCGCTGGCGCCGCTGATCGAACGCCACGGGCTGCGGGTGACGGTGATCGAGGCGGCGCCGCTGGCGGTGCCTTCCAGGGCGGACCTGGCGGACTATCAGCCGAGCTTCGACGTGCGCGCCAGCGCCATCGCGCTGGGCTCGCGCTGGCACTTCGAGACGCTGGGGGTGTGGCCGGACCTGGCCGGTGAGGCCACGGCCATCGAGACCATTCACGTCAGCGAGCGCGGCCGGCTTGGCGCGACCCGGCTGACGGCCCGGGAGTTGGGCATGCACGCGCTGGGGTACGTAATGCCCAATGCCTGGATGGGCCGCGTGCTGCATGCGCGGCTGGGCGAGCAGGCGATCGACTGGCAGTGCCCCGCGCGGGTCGAGTCGATCGCCCCGCAGGCCGGCGGCCATCGCCTGGCGCTGTCCAACGGCGAAATCCTTGAAGCCGGGCTGACCGTACTCGCCGATGGCGGGCGTTCGGGGCTCAAGGAACGCCTGGGGATCATTAGCCGGACGACCCCCTACGAGCAGAGCGCGCTGATCGCCACCCTCGAGGTCAGCCGCCCGCATCGCGGCGTGGCCTTCGAGCGCTTCGCGCCGGATGGCCCGCTGGCGCTGCTGCCGCTCAAGGGCAACCGCATGGAATTGATCTGGACCCACCAGCAGGGTCGCGAACAGGCGATCCTGGCGCTCGACGACGCGGCCTTCCTGGCGCGCCTGCAGGCGGCGTTCGGCGAGCGGGTGGGGCGCTTCCGGCGGGTCGGCGCCCGTCACGTCTACCCGCTGTCGCTGGTGACCGCGAAGGAAACGGCGCGTCCGGGGCTGGCGGTGCTGGGCAACGCCGCGCACTCGCTGCACCCGGTCGCCGGCCAGGGCTTCAACCTGGCGCTGCGCGGAGTGATGGACCTGGTGGCGGCGCTCGAGGCGGGGCTGACGACCGGCCAGGGGCCGGGCGACATGCGCGTCATGCAGGATTTCGAGGCGCGCCGCGAACGCGATAGCCACACCGTGATCCGTTTCAGCGATGGGCTGATCCGGCTGTTCGGCCTCGACCATCCCCTCCTTTCCCACGCCCGTGCGGCGGGGTTGGTGGGGCTCAATCTGGCCGGGCCGCTGCGCCGGACATTGGCCAGGCGGGCGATGGGCATCGAACGCTAGTAACTGCAACGGCTACACGGCAAAGGACAACGACTCATGACAGACAGCGATGCCGCGGCGGCTCGACAAGCCTCGTCGCAAGAAAAAGCCCCGCCGCAGGACAGGGAGTTCACCGAGCAGGTGATCGTCGTCGGTGGCGGGCTGGTCGGCGCCACGCTGGCGCTGCTGCTCGGCGAGGCGGGTATTGCCGTGCGCGTGCTCGAGAGCCGGGGGCGGCCGCTCGATGGCGAGGCGGTGGGCAAGGGCCCGCCGGCGGCGCGGGTCAGCGCGCTGACGCCAGTTAGTGAGCGCTTGCTCAGCAACCTCGGTGTGTGGCCGGCGATCGCCGGGCGGCGCGCCACGCCCTATACCGGCATGCAGGTCTGGGACGGCGAAGGCAGCGGCGAGATCCGCTTTCATGCCGACGAGGTGGGGGTCGCGACGCTGGGGCACATCGTCGAGAACGCGGTGGTGCTTGCCGCGCTGGAGGCGCGCCTGCAGGCGTTGCCCTCGGTGCGCATCGATTACGGCGTGCGGCTTAAGGCCTTGCAGAGCCCGGCCAGCGGACGTCGATTGATACTCGACGACGGCCGCCGGTTGCAGGCGCCGCTGGTTATCGCCGCCGACGGCGCGCGCTCGCAGCTGCGCGAGCTGGCCGAGATCGCCGTGCGCGAACGCGACACCGGTCAGGCGGCGCTGGTCACCACGGTGCGCTGCGAGCGGCCCCACGGCGGCGTCGCCCGTCAGGTCTTCCGCGGCGACGGGCCGCTGGCGTTTTTGCCGCTGACGGTGGATGGCGATGCGCACTACTGCTCGATCGTCTGGTCGACGGCGCCCGACGAGGCCGCGCGTCTCGCCGCGCTGCCCGACGAGGCATTGGCCGGCGAACTGGGCGAGGCGTTCGAGCAGCGCCTGGGCGGCGTGACGGTGACCGGCGCCACGGCGCGCTTTCCGCTGACCCAGCGTCACGCCGCGCATTACGTCGAGCCGGGGCTGGCGCTGATCGGCGATGCCGCCCACAACATTCATCCGCTGGCCGGCCAGGGCGTCAACCTGGGACTGATGGACGCCGCGGTACTCGCCGAGGAGCTGCTCGCGGCGCGCGACCGCGGTGCCGGCCTCGGCGACGTGCGCATCCTGTCGCGCTACGCACGGCGACGGCGCGGCGACAATAGCCTGATGCTGGCATTGATGGATGGTTTCAGGTTGCTGTTCGGCGCCCGAACTCCGGCGCTGCGGCTGCTGCGCAACGTCGGGTTGAGCGGAGCCGACCGGCTGGTGCCGGTCAAGCGGCTGATGATGCGCCAGGCGATCGGCGAGCGCGGGCGGCTGCCGGCGCGCTGTCGCTAGCCGGCGCTGTCGATAGCCGCCCACTGCCGGCGCTGTCGATAGCCGCCCACTGCCGCGGCTAGCCGCTGGGCGCTTCGCCCGCCGAGCCCGCCGACCGGGCGGGGCGACGTTCGAGCACGTTGAGCGCCTTGAGCAGATTGAGCGCCTCGCCGAGCTGGTAATCAAGCACCGGCTGACTGGATGCGCGGTCCTTCGGCGCGCGGCCGTTGGGGTTGGCCAGCCGCCCGGCGAGATCCGATTCGCTCAGGCCGAAGTCGTTGCCTTCGGCGACCTCGAGCCGGCCGCGCACCACCTCGACATCGGGGGCGATGCCCTGGGCCTGGATCGAGCGGCCGTTGGGCGTGTAATACAGCGCCGTGGTCAGCTTGAGACCATCGCCGTTGCCCAGCGGCATGACCTGCTGCACGGAACCCTTGCCGAAACTCCGCGTGCCCATCACCACCGCCCGGCCTTGATCCTGCAGGGCGCCGGCGACGATCTCGGCTGCCGAGGCGCTGCCGCCGTTGATCAGCACCACCATCGGCACGTCGGTCAGGGTACCCTCGGCCTGCGCCGAGAAACGCATGTCGCTGTCGGGCAAGCGGCCCTCGGTATACACGATCAGCCCGCTGTCGAGAAAGACATCGGCGACTTCGACGGCGCTGTCGAGCACTCCGCCGGGGTTGTTGCGCAGGTCGAGTATCAGCCCGTCCAGCGGCCCTTGCTGCTTGAGCGTGGCGAGGGCATCCTTGAGCTGGTTGCCGGTGCGACTCTGGAACTGGCTGATCCGCAGGTAGCCGTAGCCGGGTTCGAGCAGCTCTTGCCTGACGCTATCGCTGCGGATGATCTGGCGGGTCAGGGTCAGCGTACGCGGCGAATTCTCGCCCTCGCGCAGGAGGGTCATCTGGATGTCGGTGCCGGCCTCGCCACGCATCAGCGTCACGGCTTCCTGCAGCGACATGCCTTCGGTGGGCGTCGCGTCGATGCGCAGGATCACGTCGCGGGGCTGGAGCCCGGCCGCCGCTGCCGGCGTGTCGTCGATCGGCGCGATCACCGTCAACTGGCCATCCTGCATGCCGACCTCGATGCCCACGCCGCCGAACTCGCCCTCGGTGGACTCGCGCAGGGCCTCGAAATCCTCGCTGCCGAGATAGCTCGAGTGCGGGTCGAGCTCGCTGAGCATACCGCGCATGGCATTGCGCATCAGCGTGCTGTCGTCGACCTCCTCGACGTAGGCGCGCTTGATGCGCTCGAAGACCTCGGCGAAGGTCTGGACATCGGCCACCGGCAGCTCGTCGTCGGACGCTTCGGGGGCGGCCAGCGTCGGTGTTGTGAAGGAAACGAGAAGGGCTGGCAGCAGCCAGCGAAGACAATGAACGCGCATGCTCACTCCGGGTCGCGTCGGGCGAGGGCTCAGCATAGCGTTAGCGATGGGGCCAGTGCTACCCGCGCCGTCGTGGGGTGAGGCCGAGTGTCAGCGCTGGCTGATCCAGCGCCGTGGATCGATCGGCTCGCCGTTCTTGCGCATCTCGAAATACAGCGCCGGATCGCGGCGCCCGCCGCTGGCGCCGACGGCGGCGATCGTCTGGCCGCTGGCGACGCGGGCGCCGACCGCGACGTCGAAGCGCTGGACGTACGCGTACAGCGACATCACGTCATCGCCGTGGTCGATGATCAACAGGTTGCCGAAGCCGCGCATCCAGTCGGCGAACACCACGCGCCCGGCATGAATCGCCTTGACCGGGGTGCCGGCGGCGGCGGCGATCACCAGGCCGTTGCGGTTGACGCCCTCGCCGCTGCCGTAGGTCGAGACGATCCGGCCCTGCACCGGCCAGGGCAGGTCGCCGCGGGTCTTGTCGATGGCGGTGGAAGGCGGCGGCTGGTCGAGCCGCTTGAGCGCTTCGCGGATGCGCGCGAGTTGCTGTTCGGCCTCGTTGCGTGCGCGGGCCAGCGCTTGCTGGCGACTGCGCTCGTCGCTGTAGCGCGCGTCGAGCTTGGCGACCAGCGCTTCGCGCTCACGCGCCTGGCGATTCAGCGCGGTGCGCTGTTCGGCGGCCTCGGCGACCAGCTCGGCGAGGCGTTGGCGGCGTTGATCGAGGGATGTTCGGGTCTCGGCGAGCTGGGTGTCGAGTCGCGCCAGTTCGTCGAGCTGGCGTTCACGCGCCCGGGAAAGACGGTTGAGATAGGTCTGCAGGCGATCGAGCCGCCCCGGCTCGTCCTGGTTGAGCAAGAGTTTCAACTGCGGCGAGTCGCCGACCCGGTAGAGCGCGTCGAGCTGCTTGGCCAAGGCGTCGAGCTGTTCGCGGCGCCGCTCGCGCAGGGTCTGGCGGCGGCTCTCGAGTCCGGCGATCTGGCCATCGAGGCGGCGCTGTTGGTCGGCCAGCGAGGCCAGCCGGCGGCGCAGTTCGGCGAGCCGGGTCTCGACCTGGGCGAGCGCTTCGCTGGCATCGCTGCGCGCTTCGCGGGTCGCCGCCAGGCGCTTGCCGAGCGCCTGGAGATCCTTGCCGAGCGCATCGACACGCGCTGCCGCGGCCTGGGCGTCCTCCTTGCTGGCGGACTGCGCCGCCGCGTCGGGCAGGCCGCCCGTCAGCAGCGCGGCGCTAGCCGCCAGGGCCAACGCCAGGTTGCGAATGGCGCGCGCGGCGCCGCGCGGCGTGCCGACAGTCACCCGCCGGTCAGCGGTAGTCGACCAGCACGTTGCCGGTCATCTCGTCGGGGATCGGCTCGCCCATCATCGCCAGCAGGGTGGGGGCGAGATCGCACAGCCGACCGTCGTCGCGCAGGCCAGCGCGGCGCTGGGTGACGTAGACCAGCGGCACCTCGAAGGTGGTGTGGGCGGTCTGCGGCGCGCCGGTTTCGGGGTTGACCATCTGCTCGGCGTTGCCGTGATCGGCGGTGATCAGGCACTCGCCGCCGGCGCGCTCGATCGCCTCGACCACCCGGCCCAGGCACACGTCGACCGCCTCGATGGCCTTGACCGCGGCGTCGAAGTCGCCGCTGTGGCCGACCATGTCGCCGTTGGCGTAGTTGCAGACGATCAGGTCGTAGCTGCCCGCGTCGATCGCCGAGACTAGCGTGTCGGTGAGTTCAACGGCGCTCATCTCGGGCTTCTCGTCGTAGGTCTTGACGTCCTGCGGCGAGGGGATCAGCTCGCGGTGTTCGCCGTCGAACGCGGCCTCGCGACCGCCGGAGAAGAAGAACGTCACGTGGGCGTACTTCTCGGTTTCGGCGATGCGCAGCTGGGTCATGCCGCGCTTGGCGACCACCTCGCCGAGGGTGTTGACCAGGTCGCTGGGCGGGAAGGCGCACGGGGCGGGGATGTCGGCGGCGTACCGGGTGAGCATCACCAGGCCCTCGCCGGCCAGGCGTGGACGCGCCTGGCGCTGGAAGCCGCTGAAACCGTCCTCGACGAAGGCGCGGGTCAGCTCACGGGCGCGGTCGGCGCGAAAGTTCATGAAGATCGCCGCGTCGCCGTCGGCCATGACCACCGGCTCACCCGCCGGGCGTACGCTGGTGGCGACGACGAATTCGTCGCTCTCGCCGCGGGCGTAGGCGGCCGCCAGGCCGGCTTCGGCGGACTCGGCGATGTGCGTGCCGGCCCCTTCGCTCACCACGCGATAGGCCTGCTCGACGCGATCCCAGCGGTTGTCGCGGTCCATGGCGAAATAACGCCCGACGATCGAGGCGACGAAGCCGTTGTCGGCGCCCACCAGCTCGGCGAGCTGGGCGTTGGCGCGCTCGAGGGACGCCTGGGCGCTTTTTGGCGCGGTGTCGCGGCCATCGAGGAAGGCGTGAATGTAGATGCGCTTGGCGCCGCGTGCCGCGGCCAGTTCGGCCATCGCCAGGATATGATCTTCGTGGCTGTGCACGCCCCCCGGCGACAGCAGGCCGAGCAGGTGCACGGCGCGTCCGGCCGCCACCGCGGCGTCGATCGGCTGGGTCAGCGCGGCGATGCCGGCCAGCTCGCCGTCGGCGATCGCCTTGGTGATGCGGGTGAAGTCCTGGTAGACGATACGTCCCGCGCCGAGGTTCATGTGGCCCACCTCGGAGTTGCCCATCTGGCCGTCGGGCAGGCCCACGTAGCCGCCGTCGGTGTGAAGCAGGCCATGCGGGTAGCGTGCCTTGAGCGCATCCATCACCGGCGTGGCGGCGGCGGCGACGGCATTGTGTTCGGTCGACTCGTTGTGACCGTAGCCATCGAGGATGATCAGCGCTACCGGGCGCGGGCGGGCGGCTTTGGCATCTGACATGGCTGCAGCATCTGGCATGGAAGGGGCCTCGTGTTCTGTAGCGGACATCGGCCGGTGGCATGGCGGCACCAGCCTCCGGGCTTCGCGACTCACGTTCGTATGGCATCATACCGCAGCGGATGGGCGAACGTCACAACCCGCCCATGGTCGACGGACGCAGCCGCAAGGCTTGTGTATACTGGGCGCCGCCCGTACGCGCGGGCCGTTTTCAACCCGAGCTATCAACTAGCGCTATCCGGCAGAGTTACCCAGACCCATGATCGATCAGTTGTTCGAATTCGTGCAGAATCACCCGCTGCTGGTGGGTGCCTTCGTGGCGGTGCTCGCCGCCTGGCTGGCCTACGAGGCCAAGACCGGCAACCACGGTGTCGATACCGGCGAGGCCACCAAGCTGGTCAATCGCGACGACGCGGTGATCGTCGATATCCGCGATCCCAAGGAATTCAAGGCCGGGCACATCGCCGGCGCGCGCAATATTCCCCAGGGCAAGCTCGACCAGCGTCTCAACGAGCTCGACAAGTTCAAGGACAAGCCGGTCGTGGTGGTCTGCAAGCAGGGCCAGTCGTCCGCCGCCGCCGTCACCAAGCTGACCCAGGCCGGTTTCGCGCGCGCGGTCAAGCTCAAGGGCGGCATGGCCCAGTGGCAGGCCGACAACATGCCGGTGGTCAAGAAGTAACCGGCTCGCCCGCCTTCATCGAACAACCTCATCCAGACAAGAGACACAGTTATGGCAGACGACAACAAGCCGCAGGCCGCCCAGGGCAACGAACAGCAGCAACTGCAATTTTCCCTGCAGCGTATCTACGTCAAGGACATCTCCTTCGAGTCGCCCAACGCGCCCTCGGTCTTTCAGCAGCCGTTCAAGCCCAAGGTAAGCCTGGATCTCAACACCACCAGCGAACAGGTCGGCGAGAACCTCTACGAGGTGGTGGTCAAGGTCACCGCCCAGGTCGCGCATGCCGAGAGCGGCACCACCTCGTTTCTGGTCGAGGTCGAGCAGGGCGGGCTGTTCCGCATCGCCGGGCTGGAAGGCGAGCAGCTCGACCACACCTTGGGCGCCTTCTGCCCCAACGTGCTGTTCCCCTACGCGCGCGAATGCATCGACAATCTGGTCAACCGCGGCAGCTTCCCGCCGTTGATGCTGGCGCCGGTCAACTTCGAGGCGATGTACGCCCAGAAAAAGCAGCGCCAGACCGAAGGCAGCGAGGCTACCCAGTAAGCAAGGCAGCCAGTAAGTAACCAGCAAGGCGACACCGCGATGAGCGCCCCGCGCATCCACCTCGACGCCACGCTCACCGCGGGCGCCGAGTTGACCCTGCCCGAAGGCCCGGCGCGCCACGTCGCGGCGGTGCTCAGGCTGCGCGAGGGTGCGGCGTTGACGCTGTTCGACGGCCGTGGCCAGGAGGCCGCGGCCGTGCTCGTCGAGGCCACCCGCAAGCGCGTGGTCGCGCGCATCGAGGCGGTGACGGCGGGGCGCGGCGAGTCGCCGCTGGCGGTGCATCTGGGCCAGGCGATCTCCAAGGGCGATCGCATGGACTACGCCATCCAGAAGGCCACCGAACTGGGCGTGGCGGCGATCACCCCGCTCTACACCGAGCACGGCGACGTGCGCCTGAAGGGCGAACGCGAAGCCAGGAAACTCGCCCACTGGCAGGGCGTGGCGAGTAGCGCCTGCGAACAGAGCGGGCGCGCCACCGTGCCCACGATTCACCCGCCGCAGCCGCTCGGCGCATGGCTGGCCAGCCGCGACGAAGCGTTGCGGCTGATGCTGCACCCGGCCACCGACACTTCCTGGCAGCAGGCCGGTGAGATCACCAGTGCCGCGCTGCTGATCGGCCCCGAAGGCGGCCTGTCCCCCGCCGAAGTCGACGCCGCCACTAAGGCCGGTTTCACCCCGCTGACCCTCGGGCCGCGCATCCTGCGCACCGAAACCGCCCCCGTCGTCGCGCTGACGTTGTTACAGCATTATTTCGGGGATATGGGGTAAATCCTGATATCAGTCCAATAGTGTCGGCGTTGTTATAGTTAAAAAGAATGGGAGCATCCCCTTTGGCCGTACCCGATTTCCAATCATTGATGTTGCCGTTACTCAAGTTCTCCGCTGACGGTGAAGAGCATACGATGCAGGAAGCTCGCGAAGGCTTGGCTAAAATTATGGGGCTATCCCAAGAAGACCTTGAGGAGCGTCTGCCAAGTGGTCGGCAAACAACATTCGCAAATCGTGTAGCCTGGGCGAAAGTTTACTTGACGCAGGCTGGAGTCTTGGAATCCCCAAAACGGGGAAAACTCCATATTTCTGATCGCGGCCGGAAGATCCTTTCAGAATTTCCTACACGAATCGATATTAAGTACCTTGAACAATTCGAGGAGTTTCAAGAGTTTCGGCAGGCAAGCAACAAGAGCCGTACTGAAAAAGTGACCCACGCTGATGCAGCCCAAGCATCATCTACGACGCCAGAGGAAACGTTAGAGCAAGCATATCAGCAGCTGCGGGACGAAGTGGCGAATGAGTTGCTCCATTTGATCAAAGACAATACGCCAGAATTTTTCGAGAAACTGGTTGTTTACCTTATTGTCTCAATGGGATACGGCGGTTCTGTAAAAGAAGCTGGCAAGGCTACCCGGAAAACAGCGGACGAAGGTATAGACGGGGTTATCAAAGAAGATCGCCTCGGCTTGGAGACGATATATCTCCAAGCTAAGCGCTGGGAGGCGGCTGTTGGCCGACCAGAGATTCAAAAGTTTGTTGGTGCTCTTCATGGGCAGCGTGCCAAAAAAGGCGTATTTATCACTACCAGTCGCTTCTCAAAAGAGGCTTTGGATTATGTTGGCCAAATTGATCCAAAAGTTGTACTGATAGACGGCGCTGATCTCGTACAGTTAATGATTGATAATAATGTTGGGGTTGGTTCTGCAGCAGTATACGAGATCAAGAAAGTGGATACTGACTTTTTCATCGAAGACTGACTTGTTGCGGCTTCACACCACACCAAAGCCGCGTGTGTTTTAGCACCTCAGCCCCGACGGCTGTCGTTCACATCATCCGCAAGCCAAGCCTTGATCAGCGACTGATAGGGCATATCCCGCTTGTTCGCTTCGATCTTGATCCGATCAAGCAGCGTTTCGGGCAAGCGGAGTGAGATAGTCTTGGTCGATGGCTTCAATTTCGGGAAAGAAGCCGTTTTTGCCTGGCTCCAGTCCACATAATCGGAGGAGTCATGGCTTTCCCAAAACGCTCGTTCTTCCGCTTGCGTTTTGAACTCAGGCATCCTTTTTGACTTGCTCATAAACTGCCCTCTCTTTGCGGTGCATGTCGCGCGCGGAAATCACTCGAATCAGCGTACCGCTCTGCCTCAGTGTGAACGTGATGTGGAGCAGTCTCTCGTCATCTGTCTCACCCAGGGCATGAAAGCGGGCCTCGGCTTGGCTGTGTCTGGCGTCTTCCAGCACCAGAAGCGGCTCGTTAAAGAAGATTTCTTCCGCTTCGGATTGGCTGACGCCATGCTTCGCCGCATTCTTGCGGGAGTTGCCTTCGTCCCAGTCAAAGCCAGTAACCTGTGCCCAGTTAATCATGAATGTATATTATCAATATATACATAGTCGTCAATGTCGCGTCGTTTGTGTGCTCTCTATTGTCGCCTCATGCCCAGCCCTTTGCCCGCGTCGCCACCCGGCGTGATAATGGGCGCCTATCTCTCGTCGGTGATTGTCTATGCCCCGCTCCCAGGATTCTTCCCCGCGTTCACCCGACAGCGCGCGGCGCTCGTCGCCCGAGTCGCGCCCACCGCTTGCCGAGGTCGGCGAGGTGGCGCTGCTCAAGGTGGTCACGGTCAACGCCACCGGCGCGTTTCTCGACTGGGGGCGGCCCAAGGACCTGCTGCTGCCGTTCGGCGAGCAGGATTTCCGCCCGGCGGTGGGCAAGTCGGTGCTGGTGAAGATCAATGTCGATGAGCAAGGCCGGCCGGTGGCCTCGATGCGCCTGGACCGGTTCGTCAAGGACGAGGCCGAGGGGCTGGCCGCGGGCGACGCGGTGACGCTGGTAATCGGCGATCGTACCGAGCTCGGCGTCAAGGCGGTGGTCGAGCACCGCTTCTGGGGCCTTGTGTATCGCGACGAATACCAGGCGGTGGGTTCGCGGCCGCCGCGCCGTGGCGAGCGCCTGACCGGCTACGTGAAGCGCGTCCGTGACGACGGCCGGCTGGATCTGACCCTGCAGCCGCTGGGCGGCGCGCGCCGCGACCTGGCCGGCGAGCGGATCATGGCGGCGCTCGACGACGGCCAGGGCTTCCTGGCGCTCAACGACAAGAGCCCGGCGAGTGCGATCAAGGCGCGGCTGGGGATCAGCAAGAACGCCTTCAAGCAGGCCATCGGCGGGCTCTACCGGCAGCGCCGGATTCGCCTCGAGGCCGCCGGCATCCGTCGCGTGGAGCCCGGTGCCGACCCCGGTGTCGAGTAAGCGCCGCCGCTTGGTCTTGTGACGGCCGCTACGGCATACTGCCGGGATCATTTGGTTCTTCGCAGATCAGCGTGAAACGTCAAGGCCTCGCTATTGGGAATAAATTGCCTCCCACGCGACCCGGCCTGGATGGCCATTTGGAGCATGGGGCCGGGGATTTTTGTGGGAGGGAACTTGTTCCCGATTGGCGCCGCAGGCGCCCGGCATGGCCGGGAAGGTACAGTGCCCGCCGCCATCGCGAATGAATTCGCTCCCGCAAGGACAAGCTAACCGGCAGTGGGCTGTGGAGGGAGCTTGTTCGCGATGATCTGTGCTGCATTTCCCGGCAAAATGCGATGAACCAATCATTTCCACCCATGGAAGACCGCACCGATGAGCGAACGCGCCCTCAAGATCGGGGTGGTGATGGACCCCATCGCCGACATTACCTTCAAGAAGGACACCACGCTGGCCATGTTGTGGGCCGCCCAGTCGCGCGGCGCCTCGCTGTACTACATGGAGCAGGAGGATCTGTACCTGGAGCACGGCCGCTCGATGGCCCGGCTGCGCGCGCTGAGCGCCTTCCGCGATCCGCAGCACTGGCACGAGCTCGGCGAGCCGCGGGCCACGCCGCTGGCCGAACTCGACGTGATCCTGATGCGCAAGGACCCGCCGGTCGACAGCCATTTCCTCAACGCCGTGCACCTGCTGGGCTTCGCCGAACGCGAGGGCGTGCTGGTGGTCAACCCGACCCGCGCGCTGCTCGAGTGCAACGAGAAACTCTTCGCCCAGCAGTTTCCGCAGTGCGTGCCGCCGACGCTGGTGGCGTGCAGCGACAAGGTGCTGCGCGCCTTCCATGCCGAGCATGGCGACGTGATCTTCAAGCCGCTCGACGGCATGGGCGGCACCGGGATCTTTCACGTCCAGCCCGACGGTCGCAACATCGGCGCGATCATCGAGACGCTGACCGAGCGCGGCCGGCGCCAGATCATGGCCCAGCGCTACCTGCCCGAGATCAAGGACGGCGATACGCGCATCCTGCTGATCGACGGCGAGCCGGTGCCCTACGGCCTGGCGCGGGTGCCGATGGCCGGCGAGACCCGCGGCAACCTGGCGGCCGGCGGCCAGGGCCGCGCACGGGAGCTGACCGCGCGCGATCACTGGCTGATCGAGCAGGTCCAGCCAATGATCCGCGACAAGGGACTGATGTTCGTCGGCCTCGACGTGATCGGCGACTACATCACCGAGATCAACGTCACCAGCCCGACCTGCGTGCGCGAGATCGACGATCAGCGCGGCACCGACATCGCCGGCCTGCTGATGGACGTCGTCGAGCGGCGCCTCGGCGAGCTTCGGCTGCGCTGAGTGGTGGCCGGCTCGCCGTTGCCGCACGAGGGCGAGGGGGCGCGGGGGACGAAGAGAGAGAACAGCGTCATGGCGTTCGTGACTGATCCGATCCGCTATGCCCCGGTCAACCGCGGCTACCGCCAATGGCTGGCGGGTGGCCTGGCGGTGGCGTTGCATGGGGTGGTGATCGCCGTGGCCATGCAATGGCAGTGGGCACCGCCGATCAAGCACCGCGAGCCGGCCAGCATCGACGTGGTGCTGGCCCGCCAGCCGGCGGTCGAGCCGCAGGCCGCCCAGGCGATCGCCGCCGCCGCTCAGCGGGCCTCGGGTCCGGAGTCCGCCGGCCGCACGGTCGAAGAGCAGGTGGCCTCGCGTGTGGCTGCGCCACCGGCCCCGCCGCAGCCACAGGCACCGGCGAGCCCCGAAGCGCCGCCCGCACCCCAGCAGGCGCCGGAGCCTGACTCCGCTCCCGAGCCATCGGCGCCGGAGCCGCCACCGGAGCCCGAACCCGCGCCGCAGCCGCCGAGCCCCGAGCCGCCGCCCAAGCCCGAGTCAGCCCCCCAGCCCGAGGCGCCCCCGGAGCCGGCGACGCCGCCCAAAGCTTCGTCACCGCCCAAGACCTCGTCACAGCCCGATGCTCAGGCGCTGCTCGCCCAGGCGTCGGCCAGCGTGCGCGAGCGCGGCTTCGATTCGAGCGCGGCCGGCGGTGGCGACGACAGCGCCAGCGACAGCCAGAAGGCCGCGCAACGCGCCGCCAAGGCGCGCTATATCGATGCCTGGTCGCGACGCGTCGAGGAGTACGGCAATCGTTATTACCCGGCCCCCGAGGCGCTGGACGGCCAACTGCGTATCCGCGTGGTGATCGGCCGCGACGGTCAGCTACGCCAGGCAGAGGTGATACAATCCTCGCAACAGCCCGAACTCGACCGGGCCGCACTCGACACGGTGCGCGGCGCGGCGCCCTACCGGCCCTTCGACCGGGGCATGGGCGAGCGCGACAGCCTGACCATCACGCGGGTCTGGCAGTACGGGAAAGGCAACAATTTCGGCGTGCGTTGACGCCCGGGAGACCCATGCAAAGCTTGCGCAATCATTTCCTGCTGGCGATGCCTCATCTCGAGGACCCCAATTTCGCCGGGAGCCTGAGTTACCTGTGCGACCACGACGACAACGGCACCATGGGGGTGATCATCAATCATCCGCTGGAGCTGACCCTCGATGCGCTGCTCGAGCAGCTCGAACTCGATGCCGAGGAGTGCCCGATGCGCGACCAGCCGGTCTACTTCGGTGGGCCGACCCATCGCGATCGCGGCTTCATCCTGCATCGCGGCAGCAGTGCGCCGTGGGATTCCAGCATCCAGGTCGCCGACGACGTGGCGCTGACCACCTCGATGGACATGCTGCAGGCGATCGCCGCCGGCGACGGCCCCGAGCAGTTCATCGTCTGCCTGGGCTGCTGCGGCTGGGGTGGCGGCCAGCTCGAGGAGGAGCTCAAGGACAACACCTGGCTGACCGTCGAGGCCCAGCCGGGGGTGATCTTCGACCTGCCGGCCGAGCAGCGGCTCAATGCCGCGGCGGGCATCCTCGGGGTCGATCTCAACCTGCTCACCAGCCAGGCCGGCCACAGCTGATGGCCGCGGTGGGGCAGCGGCTGGTGCTGGCGTTCGACTTCGGCACCCGGCGCATCGGCGTGGCGGTGGGCAACGAGCTGATCCGCCGCGCCACGGCGCTCGACCCGCTACCCGCCCGCGACGGCATTCCCGACTGGAACGTGGTCTCGCGGCTGGTCGAGGAGTGGCAGCCCGATCTGTTCGTGGTCGGGCTGCCGCTCAACATGGACGACAGCGAATCCGACATGAGCCGGCGCGCGCGCAAGTTCGGCAAGCGGCTCTACGGGCGCTACGGCAAGCCCTGCGAGATGGCCGACGAGCGCGGCTCGACCCGCGAGGCCAAGACCATCGCTCGCGGCCTCGGTCATCGCGGCAACTACCGCGAGGAGAGCGTCGACGGGCTGGCCGCGCAATTGATTCTCGAAAGCTGGTTCGCCAGGGATGAGGGACTGCCGGCGCGGCCCTTTGGCTGAACCGCACAGCACGTTACACACGACACGGCCGGCCCCTGGAGGCTGGCCGTGGTCGTTTGCAGTGGTTCACCCGCTTAGCTAGCCGAATCAGCCATCCAGGTGCAGCTCCGGCGTCGGCCGGCTGAAGCCGCGGGTCAGCCAGGTCAGCCAGGCGAGGCCGCAGGCCAGCCAGATGCTGCCCAGGGTGACGGCCAGAGGATCGAGGCTGGCCATCAGCCACAAGATCGCGACCAGGCCGATCAGCGGGCAGGCCAGGAACCACAGCGTATCGAGGCCGCCGCGCCGGCGTTCCTTGAGGTAGTAATGGCAGATCACGGCGGCATTGACCAGGGCGAAGGCCAGGAAGGCGCCGAAGTTGATGAACGAGGCCGCCGAGAGCACGTCCATGGTCAGCGCCAGCAGCGCCACGAGGCCGCTCAGCACCAGCCCGCCGATCGGCGTGCCGAAGCGCCCCAGGCGGCCCAGCCAGCGCTTGGGCAGCACGTCGTCGCGGCCCATGGCGTAGATCAGCCGGGCGCCACTGGCCTGGGCGGCGATGCCCGAGGCGAACTGGCCGACGATCAGGCCGATTAGGAAGACCGTGACGAAGATGTCGCCGCCGATGTTGCGGGCGATGTCGTAGGCGGCGGCATCGGGGTTGGCGAAGTCGGTGCCCGGGGCGGCGAGCTGCACGAAGTAGGATACGACGATGAAGATCAGTCCGCCGATCAGGGTAATCAGCAGGATGGCGCGCGGCAGGTTGCGCTGCGGGTCCTTGGTTTCCTCAGTCAGGGTGGTCACGGCGTCGAAGCCGAGGAAGGAGTAGCAGGCCATCGCCGCGCCGGCCATCAGCGTCGCCAGCGAGGCCGAGGACTCGGCGCCGAGGAACGGTGCCAGACTCCAGAACGGCTGGCTGGCATCGCCGAGCACGTAATGCACGGCGAGGCCGACGAAGGCGACGAGCACCAGCACCTGCACCAGCATCATCACGCTGTTGACCAGGCTGGCGAGCCTGAGGCCCAGCACGTTGATCACCGTGGTCACGCCGATGAACGCCAGTAGCCACACCGCCTGGGGGATCGCCGGGAAGGCCGAGTTGAGGTAGGCAGCGCCGATCAGCCAGATCACCATCGGCAGGAACAGGTAGTCGAGCAGGATCGCCCAGCCGGCGATGAAGCCCAGCCGGTCGTCGATGGCGTGGCGCACGTAGGCATAGGCCGAGCCGGCCACCGGGTAGGCGCTGGCCATGCGGCCATAGCTATGGGCGGTGAACAGCATCGCGATCAGCGCGGCCAGGTAGGCGCCGGATACCGCGCCGTCGGTAATCACGGCGAGCACGCCGAAGGTGCCCAGCACGATGATCGGGGTCATGTAGGCCAGGCCGAACAGCACTACCTGGCCCAGCGAAAGGGTCTTCTTCATCTCGGACATCGTCGCCTCCTATTTGTGGTTGTCGCGACTGTGGGGGTTATGGCTTGCTGCGGTTGAGTGGAATGGCGGGCTTAGGCGAAGTGCCAGACCCGGCCCAGCGGTGTCTCCTCGCTGTGCCCCGGCAGGGCGAGGCGACGATCGCGGAGGTAGTCGTAAGTGCGGCGGGCGTGTGCGAGCCGCTCGCCGTCGAGGGTCAGGGTGGTCACGCGCTCCTCGCGGCCGGCGCGGAACAGCAGCTCGCCGTCGGGCGCCACCAGCGCGCTCTCGCCGGCGAAGGTCAGCCCCGCCCCCTCGCCGACGCGGTTGGCCATGGCCAGGAAGCACTGGTTTTCCTGGGCGCGGACCTGGGCGGCGCGGGCGTGCACCGGGCCGTAGGGGTCCATGTTGCCGTTGGTGACCACCAGCAGGTCGGTGCCCATGGCGGCCAGGGCGCGGGCGGGTTCGGGAAATTCCAGGTCGTAGCAGATCAGCAGGCCGATCCGGTAGCCGCGCCAGGCGACGCAACTGACGCTGTCGCCGGGGCTGACCAGTTCACGCTCGTCGGGCCACAGGTGGGTCTTGCGATAGCGCAGCGCGGGGCCCTGCTCGGGGGTGATCAGCACGGTGGTGTTGTAGACCGCTTCCCCGGCGCGCTCGAGCAGGCCCAGCGCCAGGGCGGTATCGTATTCGCGGCTAAGCTCGATCAGCGTGGCCAGTTCGGGGCCGTCGAGCGTCAGCGCCCGGTCGGCGACGTGGCCGGGTTCGGCGAAGCCGGTCAGTTGGGTCTCGGGGAAGACCATCAGCTCAGTGGCCGGGTCGCTGTCGCGAATGCAGTCGACGACGCGGGACAGGTTGCTGGCGATGTCGCCCTCGCGGCTGGCCAGTTGAGCCAAGGCTATCTGCATGGAAGCTCCGACGTGTTATTGCTGTGCGATGATCGGTTGTATTCAGTATCCGGACTCAGGCGGCGCTGCCTATCCCATGAACGGGTTACCCCGCGCGGATAAGATGGCTCGGCGCATGAGCGGCGAAAGGGATCAGCGAGGTGGGAGATGGTGGGGCGTAACGCGCAAGAGGATCGGTCCGGCGGTTCGATGGCCTGCCTGGCCAGCTTGGAAAGTCTCGCCTGGCACCGCAGCTTCGCGGGGCTGGTCGACAAGCTGGATACGGGCGACTTCTGGCTCGCCGTGGTGCGCACGCTGGGCGCGCACGTAGACTTCAACACCTGGGTGGCGCTGATCTTCGACCCCCGCGAGCCGCCGCGCATCCTCGCCGAGAGCGACGAGGACGACGGCTCGGACGAGTCGCTGTTCCAGGATTACCAGCGTGGGCTCTACCTGCTCGACCCGTTCTACATCGACGCCAGGGGGCGCGGGCGTTCGGGACTCTTCACCCTGGCCGACGTGGCCCCGCAGCGCTTCACCCAAACCGAGTACTACCAGCGCTACTTCCAGCGCAACATCGTCGCCGACGAGATCCAGTTCAACTGCGTGCTGGGCGGCGAGCGTACGCTGTGCCTGTCGCTGGGTTCGGTGGTGGCGTTCGACCACGCCACGCTGGGTCTTTTGAGCCTGATTCAGCCCTGGCTACTGGCGCTGATGGGCCAGCGCATGCACTTCGAGAGCGAACCGGGCACGCGCCCCGGGCCGCACCCCTGGCACCCCGACCCGGAGCCCGCCCAGCCGCTGGAAGCGCGGCCCGCGCTGACCGAGCGCGAACGCGAGATCAGCCAGTTGATGCTGGCCGGCGGCTCGACCAAGGAGATCGCCCGGCGGCTGTCGATCTCGGTGGAAACCGTGCGCGCCCACAAGAAGCACATCTACGTCAAGCTGGGCATCAATTCCCAGTCGGAGCTGTTCTCGCTGTTCTGGCAGGCGCGTCGCTGAACTCTGAAAACGAGCCTAGAGGCTGGCGTCGTCGGCGCCGTACTGTGCCGGCACGAACCAGCGCACGTCGCGCATCTCCTGCTCGATCAGATCCTCGACCTTGAGCAGCGTGGCGAAGATCGCCATGCGCATCGGGATGCCGTTGTCGGTCTGGCGGAAGATCGCCAGGCGCGGGTCGCCGTTGAGATCGACGCTGAGGTCGTTGGTCCCCGGGCGGCTGTCGCGCGGCAGCGGATGCATGACGAGGGTGGTGGCGCTGCAGTGGTTGTCGAGAAAGGCGCGATCGACGCGGAAGTCCTGCGAGACCCCGGCGAAGCTTTCCGACAGCTCGTCGGTGAAGCGCTCCTTCTGGATCCGCGTGGTGTAGACCACGTCCAGATCGCGGAAGTCGCTGTCGAGACTCTCGCGCTGCTCGACGCGGTGCCCGCGGGAGGCGACCAGATCGACCAGCTGGCTGGGCATCTCCAGCCCCGGCGGCGAAACCAGGGTGATGCGCAGCGGCGCGTAGAGCGACAGCAGCTTGATCAGCGAATGCACGGTGCGGCCGTGCTTGAGATCGCCGGTGAGCAGCAGGTGGGCGCCGCCCAAGTGCTTGCCGAGCCGGGTGAACTCCTTGTCGATGGTGTACAGATCGAGCAGCGCCTGACTGGGGTGCTCGCCGGGGCCGTCGCCGCCGTTGATCACCGGCACGTTGGTCGCCTCGGCGAACTCGGCCACCGAGCCCTGGTCCGGGTGGCGCATGACGATGGCGTCGCAATAGCCGCTCATCACCCGGCTGGTGTCGTAGAGCGATTCGCCCTTGGCCATCGACGAGAAGGTGAAGCCGGTGGTGTCGCAGACGCTGCCGCCGAGCCGGCAGAACGCCGCATTGAAGCTGACCCGGGTGCGCGTGCTGGCCTCGAAGAACAGGTTGCCGAGCACCGCGCCCTCCAGCACCCGGGTGACCTTGCGGCGTTGGGCGATCGGCTCCATGCGGCTGGCCACGCGCAGCAGGTGATCGACGTGATCCTTGGACAACGAATCGACGGACAGCAGGTGGGTGTTCATCGCGGGCCTCGCAGTGTGCCGGGGAAAGTGTGCCGAGAAGAAAGTTTGTCGGAAGAGAATGTGCCGGGAAATGGCCGTTAGTGTAACGACGAACGCCGCTGACGGCATCTTGTTGAGCGGCTTGCCGATGACTGTCAGGAGCTTCTACCTTGCTAGGAGATACACGCGCCGCGGGATGGCGGCGCGGCCGACGAGTGACACGTGCGACAAAGGAGTGAGGCACATGGCCGAACAGCAGCACCCCCCCCAGGAACAGCACAAGCAGCCCGGCGACGAGTACGCGATGCGCCCCGCGCCGGAATTCATCCGCGACAGCTATCGCGGTACCGACAAGCTCAAGGACAAGGTGGCGATCATCACCGGCGGCGACAGCGGCATCGGTCGCGCCGTGGCCCTGCATTTCGCCCGCGAGGGTGCGGATTGCGTGCTCGCCTATCTTGACGAGGAGCGCGACGCCGAGGATACCCGTGCGCTGGTCGAGGCCGAAGGACGGCGCTGCGAGCTGATCCAGGGCGATGTCGGCGACCCGGCGTTCTGTCGCGAGATCGTCGAGCGCGCCATGAGCGCGTTCGGCCGGATCAACACCCTGGTCAACAACGCCGCCGAGCAGTACGACTGGGACGACATCAGCGAGATCCCCGACGAGCAGCTGGTGCGGACTTTCCAGACCAACCTCTTCAGCCATTTCTACCTGGTCAAGCAGGCGCTGCCGCACCTGCACGAGGGCGACACGATCATCGCCACGTCGTCGGTCAATGCCTTCAAGGGCAACAAGACGCTGATCGATTACACGGCGACCAAGGGCGCGATCCAGGGGCTGGTGCGTTCGCTCTCGCAATCGCTGGTGGGGCGCGGCATCCGCGTCAACGCAGTGGCGCCCGGGCCGGTCTGGACGCCGCTGATCCCGGCCAGCTTCAGCGCCGAGAAGGTCGAGGGCTTTGGCGGTCAGGTGCCGATGGATCGCCCCGGCCAGCCCAGCGAGATGGGGCCGGCCTATGTCTACCTGGCCAGCGAGGAGTCCTCGTACATGACCGGCCAGACCCTGCATCTCAACGGCGGCGTGATCCTCAACACCTGAGCCCGGCGCATCGGGACGGCTCAATGGCGTAGACTGCGTGTCTCAACCCCACGATGCTCAGCCGATCGCTGAGGCCGGGCGAGCGGTTTTCCGGTCAGGGCTGCGGCACGCGACCGCCGAGTTGCTCGCTGATCTCCCGCGCGGCGCGGCTGACCAGACCGCCGAGCTCGACCAGGCGCGCTTCGGGTATCCGTGCCACCGGCCCGGATACCGAGATGGCGGCCAGTGGCAGGCCGTCCTGGTCGTGCAGCGAGGCGGCCACGCAATTAAGCCCGATGGCGTGTTCCTCCCGGTCGCAGGCGTAACCCTGATGGCGGATGGTGGCCAGGCTCTCGCGCAGCCGCGCCGGAGTGTCGAGGGTGTTCTCGGTGACGCGGCTGAGCCCGCGGGATTGCAGGATGCGCTCGACCTCGCGTTCCGGCAGCCAGGCGAGCAGCGCCTTGCCCACGCCCGAGGCGTGAAGCGGGGCGCGTGAGCCCAGCCGGGTGATCATGCGCATCATCTGCGGCGATTCGCTCTGGGCGAGGAACACCGCCATGCCATCGTCGCGGATCGCCAGGTTGGCGGTCTCGCCGCTGTCCTGAGTCAGCCGGCGCAGGTAGGGGCGGGCGGTGGCGACGAAGTCGCGCGCCTCGAGGAAGGTGTTGCCGACCTGGAAGGTCTTGACGCCGATCTTCCACAGCCCCAGCTCGGTGTCCTGCATAATGTAGCCCTGCCTGTGCAGGGCCTGCAGCAGGCGGTGAGTAGTCGACGGTGCCAGGCCGACGATCTGGGCGATGTCCGACAGGCCGAGCCCGCCCGGGGCCGCCGCCAGCCCTTCGAGAATATTCAAGCCGCGGACCAGCGATTGGCTGTGACCGCCGACGTTCCTGGCGGAACTCGCCGGGCGGCCGACCGGCTTGCGCTTGCTCTCTACTGTCACGCCCCGTTCTCCGTGTCGCTTGAACTTGCCGATTCAAGCGACCCAGAATACACGCTCGCGTGGCGCCTGTCCGCCGTTGCGGAATCGCTTTCCATCTTGCCTGCGTGCCCTCTCGGCGGCTGGCTCACGACCCGGCGCGGGCCTCCAGGCGCAGCCGGGCGATGCGATTGACCTCGCCGATGGCGGTGCGTCGCTCCTGCTCGGGGGTGTGTTCGAGGCGGCGCTCGAAGGCGGCGAGAATCCGCTGGCGATCGCTGCCCGTGACCGCCATCACGAAGGGAAAGCCAAAGCGCTGCTGGTAACTTGCGTTGTAGCGATGAAAGCGCGCGTACTCCTCGGGTCTGCACTGGTCGAGCCCGGCGCCGGCCTGCTCGCGGCTGGAATCGGCGGTCAGCTCGCCACGCTCGGCGGCCTTGCCGGCCAGATCCGGGTGGGCGCGGATCACCGCCAGCTGGCGCTCGGCCGGGGCCGCGTCGAGGACCGCCGCCAGCGCGGTGGCCAGCCCCTCGGCAGTATCCTGTTCGGTATCCAGCCCGGCGTCCCAGGCCGATTCGGCGATCCACGGCGAGTGTTCGTAGACCTCGCCGTAGTGGCTGACGAAGGCGTCGCGCCCCAGCGTGCTGGGGCGCGGGTTGAGAAGCGGGGCGCTCATCTCGGTGGTCTCCCTGGTCGCACTGTATCGAGTTAATCGCGGGCAGGCGCTTGCCTGCCCGGCGTGGAACAGGCCACCATTAAACGGTATACGAATCCGTTATGAAACGTGTCGTGAGCCCGCGCGCCGATTCGCCGCGGCATCGACACGAGAGCAAGGAGTACAGCCGATGGGACGCTTGACCACGCACGTTCTGGACACCGCCTCGGGGCGGCCCGGCAACGGCCTGCGCATCGAGGTCTTCCGCTTCGACGGCGACGATCGGATTTCGCTGGGCGAGGCGGTCACCAACGACGATGGCCGTTGCGATGCGCCGATCCTCGAAGGCGAGTCCTTCACGGCCGGCGAATATGAATTGCTGTTCCATGCCGGCGATTATCTCGATGCACGGGGCGCCGGCGGCGAGCGGCCGCGTTTTCTCGATCGCATTCCGTTGCGCTTCGGGGTCGCCGATGCCAGCCAGCACTACCATGTGCCGCTGCTGCTGTCGCCATTCGGCTATTCCACCTACCGCGGCAGTTGATGAGCCCGCCCGGCGCATGTCGCCTGCGCCGGGCCGGGGCGTATACAATGGCTTGCTTCGACGACGACTGATGCGGGGACTCCGAGCATGACCGAGCGCCAGCAATCGCCCGATGCCGTGGCGGGCCGTGGCGAACCGGCAAGACGCCGGCGCGGCAAGGACGGCGACGGCGCGCAGCGCCATGAGGTCATCTACCGGGCCATCAGCAACGCGATCGTCGAACACCGCCTGCGCCCGGGGGCGCGGCTGCGCGAGGACGCCCTGGCCGAAGTCTTCGATATCAGCCGTACCGGCATTCGCAAGATTCTCCAGCGCCTCGCCCACGAGCAACTGGTGACGCTGACCCCGCGTCGCGGCGCCAGCGTCACCCGGCCCACCGCCGAGGAGGCCCACGACGTCTTCGCCGCACGACAACTGGTCGAGTGCGGGATCATGGCGGACGTCGCCCGGCGCATGGCCGCCCCTGAAGCACGGGCGCTGCGCGAGCTTGCCGCCCGCGAACGCCAGCTGCTCAGGCAGGGCGAGCAGAGCGTGGCGATCAAGCTCTCCGCCGAGTTCCACGAGCGCCTGGCCGGGCTGAGCGGCAATGCGACGCTGGCCGAGTTCGTCGGCCGGCTGTGCTCGCGCTCGTCGTTGATCCTTGCCGTGTATGGCGGCGCCGGCCATCTGGGCTGCGAGTCGCACGATCACGACGAGCTGATCGGCCATCTCGAAGCCGGCCGCGGCGAGCGGGCGGCGGCATTCATGAGTCGCCACCTCAAGGCGATCGAGGCCTCGCTGTCGATCGAGGAAGCGCGCGACGAGGCCCCCGACCTGCGCGAGATCTTCGCCCGCTAGCCGGTGCGGCGCCGGCTATGGACACCTCGGGGGCGAGCAGGTACGATACGGCGCGTTGATGGCGCTGCGGCGCACGATCAAACCGCCCTTAGCTCAGCTGGATAGAGCGTTGCCCTCCGGAGGCAAAGGTCGAAGGTTCGAATCCTTCAGGGCGGGCCAGAAATTGCTGCGAAAACCGCCACTTATGGATAACGCCGGGTGGCGGTTTTTCGTTGTTGGCTTTCTAGGTTCCATACAGGTTCCATGCGTCATGAACTCGCGGGCCAGGATCGCAGAGTTGATCGCTGGCAAGGATGGTCACCAAGGTCAGGGATTCTGCGAACTGCCAGCAGAGTCTCGAAGGCTGGCGCCAAGCGGGCTTTTGCATGTTGCCGTTTCTTGTTGCCCTCGCCTCGTCAGCGGTTGCGCGCCCCGGAAGTCCGCATCGACATCTGATCGCTGGCACTTGCTCGGGTGAGTTACGAATCAAACGAAACTTTGGCTCCGGTTTCCGGCGCCAGCGGCTCAAGAATCGCCCCACCCCCTACCTTGCCGGTACGCGGCGCCAAGTGCGTACCTATGGTGCGTACCAGTGCGAACCTGCCGCGCGAACCAGCAGCCCCCATGTTGGCTTTTGTCTACCAGTAGGCGGCGCCATCACCTCAACAAACTTCAACATCAAATCGGCAGCTTCGGCAGCTCTCAACCGCTCAACCATGCGGGTTTTCGCCACGTGGTGGTGGCGACCAGGCGATGCCGTCCTTTTCTAGTCGGGAAAAATCATCCTCGCCTCTCATCAGTCGGCAGTAGGCGTCGCGTGCCGCCTTTGATGGCCTGGGGCTGGGGTTGCGTCGTCTCATGGTGTCGCACCTCTCAGCATTACCTGATTACTCATGTTGATCAGCCACCACCCCGTCAGTCTCTCCTATACTGATGTTATGTCCAGTAGAGGAGGTGACGTCATGGCACGCAATCCTATCCAGTTCCAGCCCGGCCTGTCGTTGCCGGCGTTTCTCGAGCAGTACGGCACGGAAGCGCAATGCCAGGCAGCCCTCTTCCAGCATCGCTGGCCCAAGGGGTTCGTGTGCCCCGACTGTGGCAACACCACGGGCTGCCGGCTGTCGCGGGGGCTCTACCAGTGCCATCGCTGCCATCATCAGACCTCGCTGACTGCCGGTACCATCTTCCATGCCACGCACCTGCCGTTGACCACCTGGTTTCTGGCCATCTATTTGCTGACCCAGCGCAAGAGCGGTATCTCAGCGCTGCAGCTGTCCCGGGAGCTCGGCGTCAGCTACAACACCGCCTGGAAGCTCAAGCACAAGCTGCTGCAGGTCATGCACGAGCGCAACCAAGGAGAGCGGCTCTCCGGCCGCATCGAGCTGGATGATGCCTACCTGGGAGGTGAACGACCGGGAAAGCGCGGGCGCGGCGCTGAGCACAAGTTCCCATTCGTGGCGGCCGTACAAACCGATGAGGAAGGCCACCCACTGCGTGTTCAGCTTCGCCGCGTGAGCGGCTTCACCCTCACCGAGATCCGTCGCTACGCCCACCAGGCCATTGCCCCTGGGAGCCATGTCATCAGCGACGGCCTCGGGTGTTTCCGAGCCTTCGACACACCCCTCTACGTCCATGACTGCCACATCACCGGGGGTGGACGTGCCAGCGTGGAGAATCCCGAGTTCAACTGGGTCAACACCCTGCTGGGTAACGTCAAGAACGCCATCACGGGCACTTACCATGCCATCCGCGGGCAGCATGCCCCACGCTACCTGGCCGAGTTCGAGTACCGATTCAATCGACGCTATGACCTCAAGGCCATGATCCCGCGCTTTCTCACGGTGGCGGCGAAAACACCGCCAATGCCGTATCGGTTCCTGAAGATGGCTGACTGTTATGCGTAATCAGGTCAATTTTTGACTGCCTAAACGCCGCAAACACACTCGGCGCCTTCCCCTGGGAGGCGCCGAGTGTCGTTTTGGGCCGGGTAATGCGACGTGTCGCCGGTGTCTCGCTGGTTAGCGGTAGCCGTCCATCAGGCGGCGCACCAGCGGCGTATCGGCGTTGCGGTGGGTGGGCAATTCGAAGCGGGCGCGGGCAATGGCGGTGCGCGAGAGGGTGGCAGTGATCAGCCCCTCGCCGACCTCGGCCAAGGCCAGGGTCTCGCCTTGTGGGCCGAGAATGCATGAACCGCCCCAGAAGTGGCTGTCGCCTTCAGGGCCGTAGCGGTTGGCCATGACCACGGGCGTGCCGTAGGTCATGGCGTAGAACTGCAGGTTGAGGGGCCAGTTCTTTTCGTTGGAAAAATCGTCGCTGACGATGCCCGAGGCCGAGTTGATCGGCGCGCACAGCACGGTGGGGCGGGCCAGCAGGGCGGCGTGTACCAGCCCCGGGTTCCACAGGTCGGCGCAGATCAGCGAGGTCGCCGACCAACCGGGGCGCACCGCGAGGTGGGTCAGCCTGTTGCCATGCGTGAACAGTTTGCCCTCTTCCAGGCCGCCGTAGGTGGGCAGGTTGAGCTTGCGATGCACGGCCTGGAGCTTGCCGTGCTGAAGGATTGCCAGGGCGTTGTAGCATTCGCCGGGGCTGGCTTCCTCGACGAATCCCACCACCACCTGCATTTCGCCGGCGGCGCGGGCGAGCTCGGCCAGACGCGGGTCATGGGTCGGGCAGGCCACGTCGATTACCCGGTTGCCCAGGCCGTAGCCGGTCAGCGAGAGCTCGGGGAAGACCAGTAATTCGAGCCCCGCGCGGCGTGCGTCGGCGATGAACGCGAGATGAGGTTCGAGGTTGGTGTCGACCTCGCCGAGGCTGGCGTTGATCTGCGCGGCGCCGACGCGCAAGTGATCCTGATAGTGCATGGTGGACTCTCGATGTTGTGAATAAAAAGGTTCATCGCAGATCAGCGTGAAACGTTAAGGCCCCGCTATTGGGAATAAACTCTCTCCCACGCAAACCAGCCTGGATGGCCCACTGGAGCATGGGGACGCCGGTGGGAGGGAAGTGGTTCGCGATTGGCGCCGCAGGCGCCCGGCATGGCCGGGGAGGTGCAGTGCCCGCCGCCATCGCGAATAAATTCGCTCCCGCAAGGGCAAGCTAACCGGCAGGGGGCTGTGGGAGGGAGCTGGTTCGCGATGATCTTTGCCGCCTTTCCCGGCAAAATGCGAAGAACCTGATATTTGGCGAATACCTCGGCGTCCGACAGGGGCTGGTCCGGGTTGCCGCGTGTCTCGCTCTCGACGATCTCGCCACTGGCGAGATGCAGTCGGGCACGCGCCCAGCGGCGTACGGGTGGCGCCGGCCGCCACGCCCAGCAAATCGAGCAGGCAGCGCTTGGCCTGATGAAGTGCTGCATCGTCGAGGTTCGAAAGATCGAACCGATGCATCCAGTCGAGAGGGGCGTGGTCGTGCATGGCAGGGGGCTCGGGGCTGGCAGTTGGCGAAGCAGCGGATGATGCAGAAAGAAGGCCGCGCGGGGCGGCCTTCGTCATGATCGAACACGGTAGGACATGGCCCCATTCAGATGCCGATCACAGCAGATCATGTTTCTTGAGGAAGTTTTCGGCGACCTGTTCGACGCTCTTCTTGTCGACGTCGACCTTGGCGTTGAGCGAGGCCATGACGTCATCGTTCAGAAGCGCCGAGAGCTTGTTCATCTGTTCATCCAGCTTCGGGTTGGCTTCCAGGGTGTCCTTGCGCACGACCGGGGTCAGTGCGTAGGCCGGGAAGAACTGCTTGTCATCTTCCAGCGTCACCAGGTTATAGGCCGGGATACGTCCGTCGGTGGAATAGGCGATGGATACGTCGACTTGATCGTCGCGCAAGGTGGGCAGGGTCAGGCCGAAATCCATACGCTTGATGTTGGGGCGGCCGAATTGGAAATCGTAGGTCTTTTGCAATGGCCGCAGGCCGTCTTCACGGGCGTAGAACTCCGCGTTGGAGGCGAAGGTAAGCGTCTCCCCGTTGTTGATGGTCTCGGCAAGATCGGAGATCGTTTCGATATCCCGCGCTTTGGCATCGTCGGCACGCATGGTGAGGGCATAGGTATTGTTGGCATCGGAGGGTTCGAGCCAGACGAGCCCCTTCTCGGCATCGAGCTTCTTGACACGCTGATACGTCTCTTCGGGGGAGAGCTTCTCGGTAACATTGTTATAGGTGATCAGCGATGTGCCGGTGTACTCCCAATAGAGATCGACCTGGCCGTTTACCTGGGCTTGGCGGAGTATGGTGGAGCCCATGCCGGCGCGTTTTTCGACGTCATAGCCGAGCTCTTCCAAGTATTGGGTGGTCATGCTCGACAGGATGAGCTGCTCGGTAAAACCCTTGCCTCCCACCACGATTTCGTTGGCCTGAGCGGTGGCCATGGTGCCGGCCAGTGCCGCGCCGGTCAGTAGGGTCATCAAGGTTTTCATGGTGTCACTCCTGTTGTGAATTGTCGGATCTGAAGCGTTGGTGATGTGCCTTGCTAGACACGGCTCGGGTTAACTCCGCGTGGGACTACCAGAAAGGCGGAGATGGCGATGACTATGTCGACTGCGATCGCCAGCAGTGCCGTGGGGATGGCGCCAGCCAGCATCATGGTGGTGTCGTAGAGGGCGATACCCGTGAAGATCAGCTCGCCGAGCCCGCCGGCGCCGATCAGGAAGGCCAGCGGTACCGTCCCCACATTGATGGCCAGCGCCGTGCGCACCCCGGCGAAGATGACATAAAGCGCATTGGGCAGCTCGACCCGGAACAGGCGCTGGATGGGCGACATGCCCAGCCCCGCCGCGGCCTCCATCAGCGCCGGCGAGACGCCCTTGAGGCCGACGTAGGTGTTGCGGGCGATCGGCAGCAGGGTCGCCACGAACAGCCCGAACACCGCCGGCACCGTGCCGATGCCCAGAAAGCTCATCGACAACGCCAGAACGGCGAGCGTCGGAATGGTGGTGCCCACGTTGAGCACCTGCATCAACGATTCGGCGTAACGCTCGACGCTCGGGCGCGACAGCACGATGCCCAGCGGCACGGCGACCAGAATCGCCAGCCCGCCGGACACGGCGGTCAGAAACAGGTGCTGAACGGCCAGGTAGCGCACGTCGGGGAGATAGAAGATGAACTCCTCGATCATGCCGCTGCGCTGCGCCCAGACACCGGCCACAAACAGCGCGATCGCCAGCAGCCAGCGACACACGCGTTGCAGCGAACGACTCGGCATGAACTTACTCCTTGGTGGCGGCTTCCGAGCGGACCGATGCGCTGTCCCCCGGGCGCGAGCGGTAGCGCGAGCCCAGGTGATGGGTCATCGCCCGCTGGGTGATGTGCCCGCAGACCCGACCCTGCGCATCCACGCAGGGCATCCAGGTGGTGTCGTTGGCGAACATCTGCGAGGCGACCTTGCGCAGGTCGTCGTCGAGCTCGGCCACCGGTGGCGCGACTTGGAAATGGTCGCGGCAGAAGCCCCGGGTGGTGCGCGCCAGCGAGCGGGTGACCATCCCGGCCGGCTCGTTGCGGTCGTTGACCATCAGAATGGCGTTCTGGTAACCGTACTCGTCGATACGCGACAGCGCGGTTTCCAGGGTGTCGTCCGGGCGCACGGTGCCCAGGTCGTCGGAAAACACCTCGCGAACCTTGACCAGGTTGAGCCGCTTGAGCGCCCGGTCCTCGCCGAGGAAGGACTCGATGAAGGCGTTCTTCGGCGCCGAGAGCAGGTCGTCGGGCGGGGAGTACTGGACGAGCTTGCCCTCGCGGAACACCGCGATGCGATCGCCCATCTTGATGGCTTCGTCGATGTCGTGGCTGACGAACATGATGGTCTTCTTGAGTTCGGCCTGCATCTTCAGGAATTCGTCCTGAATGACCGCCCGGTTGATGGGGTCGATGGCGCCGAATGGCTCGTCCATCAACATCACCGGCGGGTCGGCCGCGAGCGCGCGAGCGACACCGATGCGCTGTTGCTGGCCACCCGAGAGCTCGCTGGGATAACGCTTCAGGAAGGCATCGGCGTCCATGGCGATCATGTCCATCAGCTCACGGGCGCGCTTCTTGTAGGCGGCCTTGTCCCAGCCCAGCAGGCGCGGCACCACCGTGATGTTCTCCTCGATGGTCATGTTGGGAAACAGCCCGATCTGCTGGATCACGTAGCCGATGTTGCGGCGCAGATCCTGGGTGTTCATGCCGGTGGTGTCCTCGCCATCGAGGAACACCTTGCCCGAGGAGGGCCGGATGATGCGGTTGATCATCTTCAGGGTGGTGGTCTTGCCGCAGCCCGAGGGGCCGAGCAGGATGCAGATCTCCCCCTCGGGCACTTCCATGTTGATGTGATCGGCGGCCACGACCGCCCCCTTGGGCGTGTCGAAGACCTTGGTGAGGTTATCGAGGCGTATCATGGGAAACCCTTGTCGAGTCAGCAGTGGGCGCGGTCACATCGCGCTGGCGTCGCGTTCCATGCCCTTGGGGGTCAGGCGCTTCTGCAGGGCCAGCAGGGCATAGTCGACGGCGATCGCCAGCAGGCTCACCGCGATCGACCCGACGATCAGCTGGCGCGGGTCGGATTGCGAAATGCCGCGGCTGATCAGCGTGCCCAGGCCGCCGGCGCCGATGTAGGCGGCGATCGCCATGACGCCGATATTGAGCACCACGGCGGTGCGCACACCGGCCATGATCACCGGCACGGCCAGGGGGATCTCGACCATGCGCAGGCGCTGGTTGGGGCTCATGCCGAGGCCGCGGGCGGCTTCGCGAAGCGCCGGGTTGACGTTGTTGATCGCGGTGTAGGTGTTGCGAATGATCGGCAACTGCGAATAGAGCAGTACGGCAATTACGGCAGGGACGTAGCCGATGCCATAACCGAAGATCGACAGCAGCGGAATCATCACCCCGAACAACGCGATCGACGGGATGGTCACGATGACCGAAGCGAGGTACAGCACGCTCTTGGCCAGACGCTCATTCTTGGTGATGGCGATGCCGATCGGCACCCCCGTCAACGTGGCGATACCCACCGCGACCCCGACCAGTGAAATATGCTCCAGGGTCAGCTCGAACAGCAGCTCGAGGTTATCGAGGACGTATTGTATGAGTTCCACAGGCATTGGCCTCTACGAGCCTCCGGGACGAGGCTTCGTTCTTGAACGGATAAATTTCCGGATAGGCTGACGTTTTATAATTTCGAATTATTCACCGAGCATAACACGCTTTTTCAGCGCTCAAGGGGAGTGGCCCATTGGGATGTGCAATGCCTTTCATTTTAAACGCTCATGGTGCTATGAAAGTATGCAATCCTGGCCGTGGATCGCAGCCTTTAAATACTGAAAAACAGTTATTTATGTCCCGACAATTAAGCGAAGAAGCGCGGCTATGAGTGCTTTGATTTGCCGTTAAGAGTAAGCGTCGCCTAAATCGATTATCTTGGGTGACCTGGCGAATAATTTCGCTCTGTATCTTATATGTGGCTCGGCACGCTTGGCGCATTAAACAGCGTGAAGGCGATCGGATAAGGTCTCGACCAGAATGCTGGCCGAGCAGGGGGGCTTTATGTAGGCAAGATGAGGCCAAGCGCCGGGCACCGAAGACATGCAGGCCTTGAGTGAGGCGCTGGCGCTATTGACCACCGCCTCGGCCGACCCAGCCGCCGCGCTCGGCTGCTCCGCGAACGCCTCAGCGCGTCTTGGCCGCGTACGTGTCCTGATACTGCTGGCGCAGCTGGTTCTTCTGCACCTTGCCCATGGTGTTGCGGGGCAGGCTGTCGGCGAAGAACACCCGCTTGGGCTGCTTGTACTTGGCCAGCCGCCCCGTCAGCGAGGCGAGGACCCGGGCCTCGTCGATCTCGGCGCCCGGCTCGCGCACCACCACCGCCGTCACGCCCTCGCCGAAGTCGGGGTGGGCCACGCCGATCACCGCCGACTCGACCACGCCGTCGAGCTCGTCGATCACCTGCTCGACCTCCTTGGGATAGACGTTGTAGCCGCCCGAGATCACCAGGTCCTTGTCGCGCCCGACGATGTGCACGTAGCCGCGCTCGTCGACCATCGCCAGGTCGCCGGTGACGAAGAAGCCGTCCTCGAGCAGTTCCTCGCGGGTCTTCTCGGGCATGCGCCAGTAGCCGATGAACACGTTGGGGCCGCGCACCTCGAGCATGCCGATCTCGCCCTGGGCCAGCGGCTGGTGGGTATCGCGGTCGGTGACGCGGATCTCCACGCCGGGCAGCGGCATGCCCACGGTGCCGGCGATGCGCTCGCCGTCGTAGGGGTTGGAGGTGTTCATGTTGGTCTCGGTCATGCCATAGCGCTCGAGAATGGCGTGCCCGGTGCGCTGCTCGAACGCCTGGTGGGTCTCGGCGGTCAGCGGCGCGGAGCCGGAAGTGAACAGGCGCATGTTGGCGGTGAGCTCGGCGGTCAGCCGCGCGTCCTGAAGCAGCCGGGTGTAGAAGGTCGGCACGCCCATCATCGTCGTGCCGCGGGGCAACTCCTCGATGATCGTGTCGACGTCGAAGCGCGGCAGGAACAGCAGGCTGGCGCCGGCCATCAGCACCACGTTGCAGGCCACGAACAGCCCGTGGGTATGGAAGATCGGCAGCGCGTGGATCAGCCGGTCGACCTCGCTGAAGCGCCAGGCCTCGACTAGCGACGCCGCGTTGGAGGCCAGGTTGCGATGCGTCAGCATGGCGCCCTTGGAGCGCCCGGTGGTGCCCGAGGTGTAGAGAATGGCGGCCAGGTCGTCGGCCTCGCGCGGCTCGACGGTCTCCAGCGGCGCGGCCTGCTCGGCCTGCTCCAGCAGGCTGCCGTCGGCCCGGGTGCCCAGCGTGGCGACCTGGGGGCAGCCGGTGTCGTCGGCGACGCGCCGGGCGACCTCCCGGTCGTCGGGCCGGCAGACGAACAGCGCCGGCTCGGCATCGCCCAGGAAGTAGCGGATCTCCTCGGCGGTATAGCCGGTATTGAGCGGCAGGTAGATCCCGCCCAGGCGCAGGCACGCCAGGTACAACAGGATCGTCTCGGGGCTCTTGTCGACCTGCACCGCCACTCGGTCACCGGGCGTCACGCCCAGCGCCTTAAGTGCGCCGGCCAGTTGCGCGCTGCGTGCCAGCGCCTGACGATAGGTATAGCCGTGACCGTCGCGGGTGGCAATGAAGGTGGCTTCGCCGCGAACCTGCATGCGCGCCGCAAACGTCTCGAACAGGTTGTCGCTCATCTTTCCGTTTCTCCCGTGAGCAGTTTCCGGGCGCGCCGTCCCAGGTCGCGCACGCTGGAGGAGCGCGCGATCGTGCCATTGGTGGTGTAGTGCTCGTGGTTGCGCTCGATCTCCTCGGGCACATAGAGATAGTTGACCATCAGCCCGGCGGCCTGCTGGAGGCCTTTCGTCGAAACGTCGCCCAGCCAGTTGATGCGGTTGAGTTCCGCGCCGTTGCCCAGGTGGAAGCGGGCGACCGGATTCAATGGCAGGCCCTGGGCGTTCTTCTCGTGCAGCAGATAGTGGGCCGCCAGCGGCTTGATCGCGTCGCGCAGACGGTCGGCCTTGGCCGGATCGCTGTGCCAGTCGGGCTCGTCGAGCAGGGCCAGCGTTTCGCGGGCTTCGTCGTCGAGGCGGTCCTCGCTGTCGCGCAGGCTATCCAGCCACTGGCGAAAGCCGGGCACCGGCGACAGGGTCACGAAATGGCGCAGGTTGGGCAGTTCCTGCTTGAGCTCCTGAACGACCTGCTTGATCAGGAAGTTGCCGAACGAGATGCCGCGCAGCCCGGTCTGGCAGTTGCTGATGCCGAAGAAGGCCGCGCTGTCGACGCTGTCGGGATCCTCGACGCCATGGGTGCCGCTGAGGATGGGCTGGATCCGGTCGGGCAGGCCGCGATGGAGTGCCACCTCGACGAAGATCAGCGGTTCGTCGCCGATCGCCGGGTGGAAGAACGCGAAACAGCGCCGATCGCGGGCGTCGAGGCGCCGGCGCAGGTCGTTCCAGTCCTGGATCTCGTGCACCGCCTCGTAGTGGATGATGCGTTCGAGGATCGCCGCCGGGGTGTTCCAGTCGATGCGCCGCAGGACCAGGAACCCGCGGTTGAACCACGAGCCGAACAGGTGGCCGAAGTCGGCGTTCAGCGGTTGCAGGTCGGGGTGCGCCTTGAGCAGGCCCAGCAGGTCCTCGCGCATGCCCACCAGTTCGTGGGTGCCGTCGGTGGTCAGGTTCAGGCGCCGCAGGACCTCCTGACGGCTGGGCTCGCAGGCGTCGAACAGTGCCTGCAGGTCGCGATTGTCGCGCGAGGCCTGGTAGCGCTGATAGGCTGCGTCGATGTGCTCCGGGTCGGCGGAGAACTCGCCGGTCAGACGCTCGAAGAAGCGCAGCTTGTCGTCTTCGCCGAGCCGCGCATACAGGTCCAGCGCGCGACGCGCCAGGGTGATGCTCGAGGCTTCGCCATCGCTTTCCAGCAACGCCTTGCAGGCGGCGATCAGTTCCGCGTGGCTGACCGGCGCGAGGGCCTCCGAGCGCTTGCGTCGCAGGGCATCGCGCTGGGTGATGGTGCTGAACAGCTCCTGCAGAAAGCTCATGTTCATGATCGGTGCTCCGGACGTGGGCGATCAGTTCATCATCAGATCGGGCAGCCAGGTAGCGATGCCCGGGAAGAAACTCAGCAGCACGATCCCCAGCACCATGCACAGCGCATAGGGCAGGCTGCCCAGCAATACGTCGCGCAGCGCGATATCCGGTGCGATGCCGTTGATGATGAACAGATTCAGGCCGACCGGCGGGGTGATCAGCCCGATCTCCAGGTTGATGGTCAGGACCACCGCGAACCAGTAGGGATCGAAGTTGGCGGCCAGGATGATCGGCAGCAGGATCGGCGCGGTCATCACGATCACCGCCACTGGCGGCAGAAAGAAGCCGGCCACCAGCAGGAACAGGTTGATGATCGCCAACAGCACCCAGCGGTTGACCTCGAGTTCGGCGATCGCGCCGGCCACGGTCTGGGTGATGAACATCGACGACAGCGCATAGGCGAAGATCTCCGCGGCGGCGATGATCAGCATGATCATCACGCTTTCGCGCAGCGCATCGCGCATGATCAGCTTGAGCGGTCTGGCCTGCCACATGCGATAGACCACGATGGCCAGCGCCAGACACAGGAAGGCGCCGACCGCGGCGGCTTCCGAGGGTGTCGCGACCCCGCCGTACAGGGCGAACAGGATGCCGGTGACCACCACCAGGAACGGCACGACTCGGACCAGCGCCTTGAGGTTGCCTTCGACGTTGTCCTTGATCTGGGTAGCCGCCTGGGTGAGCGGGCTCGGGGTGTCGTAGCCGCCGGCCAGCTTGCAGGCGATCAGCGTCCAGGCCATGAACAGCACGGCCAGCATGACGCCGGGCATGGCGCCGGCGATGAACAGCCGGCCGATCGAGGTCTCGGTGGAGATGCCGTAGACGATCATGGTCACCGAGGGCGGAATCAGAATCCCCAGCGTGCCGCCGGCGGCAATGCAGCCGGCCGCCACGCCATCCGGATAGCCGCGCTTGCGCATCTCGGGGATGCCCAGCTTGCCGATCGCCGCGCTGGTCGCCGGCGACGAGCCGGACAGTGCGGCGAAGATTGCGCAGGCGCCGATATTGGAGATCGCCAGCCCGCCCGGAACCCGACCCATCCACAGGTCGAGGGAACGGTACAGGTCGCGCCCGGTGGGCGAGGAGGCCACGGCCGCGCCCATCAGGATGAACATCGGGATCGCCACGAAACCGAACGAGGCGAGGCTGCTGTAGAAGGTCTCGCCGAAATAGGTCAACTCGCCGAAGCCTCGGTCCAACACCAGGGCGCCGAGCGACACGCTGCCCAGCGCGAAGGCGATCGGCGTGCCGATGGCCATCAGTACCATCAGCGCGACGGCGATCAGGATGCCGCTAGTGACTGGGTCCATGTTCGGACTCCCCACGAAGAATTTCCGCCACGTACTGCAGCGAGAGCAGACTGGCACCGATGGCCATGGGCGTGAGCGCCGGCCACAACGGCGGGTTCCACACCGTGCCGGTGGTCCAGCCGCCGTGCCAGGCTTCGAGCACGTACAGCCAGGCGCCGTAGGTCAGGGCGAGACAAAAGCTCAGACCGATCAGCGAGGCGATCAGCAGCATGGCCTTTCTGAGCGAACCGCCGAGGGCGTCGGGCAGCACGGTGACCGCGACATGACCGCCGGTCATCAGCACATAGGGGGCGCCGAGCAGCATCGCGGCGGTGACCGAGAACACCGCGAATTCGGTCTGCCAGACGGTGCTCTGGCCGAGCGCATAGCGCATGAAGACCATGTGGACGACAGCGAGCACGCCGGCGGCCAGGGCGGCGGCGGCGAGTACCGCCAAGCCGCTCGACAAGGCGTCCATCAGGCGGATATAACGGCCGGTCACACCACGCGTGGGTACCGACGAGTGACTCGAGGTATGGCCCATGGCGCCCTCTCGTTCAGTGAATGAAGGGCCGCCCAGACACGGCGGCCGACAAGGCGAGCACCCGGCGACAACGGCCGGGCGGGTAGGCTTACTCCACGGCCAGTGCCGCGTCGATCAGTGCCTGGCCATTGGGCACTTTCTCGGCAAAGGTCTTGTAGGAACTCTGCTTGGCGACGTCGAGCCAGGCCTGGAAGTCCTCGGGTGACATGCTGACCACCTCGACGCCGTTTTGCTTGTAGACGTCAACCAGTTCCTGGTCGAGATCGGCGGCCTGCTTGGAGAACCAGGCCTCGGCCTTCTCGCCCGCCGCGGTCAGCGCCTGTTGCTGCTGCTCGTTGAGTTTTTCCCAGCTCTGCTGGGAGATCAGGATCGGCTCGTACATGAACCACAGGGCGTTCTCGCCCGGCGCGGTCAGACAGTCCGACTGCTCATAGATGCGGTAGGACACCAGTGAACCCGAGGAGGTGTTGGCACCGTCGAGCACCCCGGTCTGCATTGCCGTGTAGATCTCCGAGGAGGGCATCGAAGCGATCGACGCGCCGGCGGTGGCCAGCATCTCGTCGAAGGCCGGGCCGGCGGCGCGCAGGGTTTGCCCTTTCACGGTGTCCGGCGAGGTGATGCAGCGCACGTCGGACACGAAACCGCCGGCCAGCCAGGCATCCGAGAGCACCCGCGCGCCGGCGTCGTTGATCACTTGCTTGATCATGTCCATGAACTTGGAGTCGTTGAGACGCTGGGCGCGCTCATGGTTGCGCACCAGGCCCGGCATCAAGGTCGCCGAGAACTCCGGTTGACGGCCACTGGCGTAATCCAGCGGCAACGCGGTCATATCCAGGCGGCCGCGTACCAGCGCCGACCACTGTTCCTTGGCGCCGAACAGCGACTCGGCGGGATAGACCTGAACATTGAGTCCCACATCGGCTTTGGCGACCTCGTCGGCAATCATCTGTACCATCTCGTCGCGCACGTCGCCCTTGGGAAACTGGTGCGAGGCGCGCAGTACGGTCTCGGCAGCCGCCGCGGTGGAGCTGAAGGCGATGGCCAGGCCGAGGGTGGTCAGAACGGGAAGAAAAGTGGTTTTCATGGTGGCGTCTCCTGTCGATTGTTATTGTGCTGGGTATATATCAGGCTTGCTGATGTATACTTTAATAGCGGTGCTAGTATATTCATGTCAATTTTTTGGCCCTAGACCATGGTTGCAGAAGCATGGTGGCAGAGCCGGACGGGGCGGGAGGTGACGCGTGGGCGGCATGAAGCGATCTAATACGCAGCGACTCAGGGACGCACTGGAGAACGCTATCCTCAACGGGGATCGGATACCCGGAGAGCGCCTCGATCCGGAAGCGCTGGGTCAGGAATTCAACGTCTCGCGCACCCCGGTTCGCGAAGCCATCCATCAACTGGTGGCCAGCGGGCTGGTCAGTGTGCAACCCAAGAAGGGCACGTTCGTCGCCGAGGTCGGCATCGACCGGCTGATCGAGATGTTCGAGGTCATGGCGGAACTGGAGGGGATGTGCGGGCGACTCGCCGCACGCCGCATCACGGTGCTGGAGCTCGGCGAGCTCCGCGATGCCCTGAAGCGCTGCGAGCAGGCCGCCGGGAACGGCGATACCGATGAGTACTATTACGAGAATGAAGCCTTTCACAGTTGCATCTATGCGGCCAGCCACAATGCCTTTCTCGCCGACGAGGCCCGGCAACTGAAGATGCGCCTGAAGCCCTATCGCCGCCTGCAACTCAAGGTGCGCCATCGCATGCAGTCGTCGCTCGATGAGCATCGGCGTATCGTCATGGCGATCGAGGCGGGGGAGTCCCAGGCGGCCGAGGACGCACTGCGCGGGCATGTGCTGGTCCAGGGCGAGCGCTTCAGCGATCTGGTGGCGAGCGTCAAGGACCTGGGCCGCACTGCGGTGACCGAGTTGTCCTGAGGCAGTCGGTCGGGTCTTTATCTGGCTCCCTTCGCTGGCCCTGGGGGTTCGCATGTTGCTGTCGTTGTTGTTCTATTGCCTGATCGGGAGCGTCGCCGGCTTTGCGGCGGGGCTGTTCGGAATCGGCGGTGGTGTGGTGATCGTCCCGGCGCTGCTCCTTGCGTTCGCCAAGCAGGGCATCGATGCCTCGGTCATGACTCATATGGCCATCGGTACGTCGCTGGCGACCATTGCCGTGACCGGTTCCTCGTCGGCGTTCGGCCATTGGCGACGCGGGGGCGTTGCCAAGCCGCTGCTGATTCGGCTGCTTCCGGGGCTGATCACCGGCGCGATCCTGGGCGGCCTGCTGGCGAGCGTGCTTCCGGCCGCTCAGTTGCAGACGCTATTCGGCCTGTTCCTGACCCTGCTGGCGTTGCGCCTGCTGTTTTCCCGCATGCCGACTGTAGCGAACGAGCGTGCCGGCGGGCTTCAGACGATCACCGCCGGCACAGTCATCGGCGCGTTCTCGGCGCTGTTCGGGATCGGCGGCGGCGTGCTCAGCGTGCCCTGGCTGTTGCGCAGCGGGGCGAGCATGACCCGAGCCATCGGCACCTCGGCGGCCTGCGGCATTCCCATTGCGGCATTCGGCGCAGTGACCTTCGTGGTGACCGGCTATCGCGACGCGGCGCTGCCGGACTACGCCACCGGTTTTCTCTACTGGCCGGCCTTTCTCGGCATGCTGCTATGCAGCGTGCCGGCCGCCAGGCTCGGCGTGGCCGCTGCCCACCGGCTGCCGGCCGGTCTGCTCAGGAAACTCTTCGCCCTGCTCATCATGCTAGTGGGCATCAAGCTCCTTCTTTGAAGATTGGTGGTATTCGAGCCGACAGCGATCATTGCGCCATTGGCGTTTTACCAGGGTGCCGCCGCCAACTAGGCTCTAGGATAATTTCAGATTATCGAAAGCACCGGAGGCTGCATTGACGGATACCTACCGCATGCAAGGGCCCATCATCGATTCCTTGCTGGATACCGACTGGTACAAGCTCACGATGATGCAGGGCGTCCATCACAACTACCCCAACGCCAGCGTGACGTGGGAATTCCGCTCCCGCAATGCGGAGGACCTGGCGCCTTATGTCGACGAGATACGGGCGCAGATCGATTACCTGGCGATGTTGAGCTTGAGCAGGGAGGAGTCGCATTATCTGAGCAGCTTTGCCTACATGACCCCGGATTTCATCCGCTTCCTCGAGCTGTTTCGTTTCAACCCGGACTATGTCGTTGTCGGCATGGACGGCAACGATCTATGCATCGTCATCGACGGGCCATGGTCTCACAGCATTCTCTACGAAATCGTCATCCTGGCGATCGTCAGCGAAATCCGCAATCGCGCCCTGTATCCCGAGGCGACCGTCGACCAGGCGCTGACGCAGTTACACGCCAAACTCGATACGCTGAATCGTCGCTACTCGCCGGACGAGCTCAAGGGATTCAACCTGGCGGATTTCGGCACCCGTCGGCGGCTATCGCAGCCGGTCCAGGAGGTGATCATCGAGGCGCTGAGCACACATTTTCCGGGCAATTTCGTGGGCACCAGCAACGTCGACATCGCGCGTCGCCATGGCCTTGCGCCGATGGGCACCATGGCCCACGAATGGGTCATGGCCCACCAGCAGCTGGGCAGTCGGCTGATCGACAGCCAGCGGGCTGCATTGGAGGCTTGGGTCCAGGAATACCGGGGTTATCTGGGCGTCGCCTTGACCGATACCATCACCCTCGATGCCTTTCTCAACGATTTCGATCTGTATTTTGCCAAGCTGTTCGATGGGTTGCGTCACGATAGCGGCGACCCCCTGGTATTTGCCGAAAAGTGCATCCGCCATTACGAAAAGCTGGGAGTCGACCCCGGGACCAAGACGCTGATCTTCAGCGATGCCCTGACGTTCGACAAGGCCATGGAGATCAAGATGGCGCTGCAGGGCCGGATCAAGACCAGTTTCGGCATCGGCACCAGTCTGACCTGCGACGTGCCGGGGGTCAGGCCGCTGAATATCGTGATCAAGATGATGTCATGCAACGCTCGTCCGGTCGCCAAGATTTCCGACGAGCCGGGCAAGGCGACGTCCCGCGACTACAACTACGTCAACTATCTGAAAAGTGTCTTCGGGGTATCGCATTGAGCCATTAATTCAGTAAATTCTTTAATAAAAAGCCATTAGTCGAACATGCTGCTTTGCAGCAGAAAATGTATTACATTGGAAGTTTCAACCAACCAGGAGTACTTCCATGACTCTTTCCCCCTCCCTCGTTCGACCGGTAGCTGCGCAGAGCCTGCAGTTCGATCCGGAAGTGCTGCAGTTCTGGGCTGACGAGGCACGCACCCAGCGAGCCGCTTTCGACACGGTCGCCGCCTATCTGGGCTGAGCAAGATCGTCCAGTCAGCCGCTAGGTGTCACCGACGCGCAGATCCAGACAGCAGCGACCGCATGATGCCAGCGTGTCAATTGTTTCTGTAGGCGCTCTGCCTTCCCTATCGATCAAAGAATCAGGCACCGCTCCAGTATCGAAACAAGAGCGTCATTCATCGCGCCGCGGCGAGTCGGCCTCTTTCGAAGCATCGTCGATACGACGCTTGCGTTCCGTTTGCTCGCTCCCCTGAGCCCCTGGGACTGGCGTCTTGGCGCTAGAGCTGTTATGCCCCGGTGTCTCCCGTGAGGCTGGAGACTTCTCGTTATCGACATTGGCCTCAGGCCGGTGAAAACCCGCATCCTGCCCCTTTGTGGGCTGCCCTGCCTGTGTTGTTGAGTGTGGTTTATTGATTAATATTAATTTTAATAAAAAAGATATATGGCCATGGTTTTTTCAGGCGTATTTATCATCTACATTGATAATATGTGGATGGCACACAAATAGGTTGCGTCATTCATGGCGGAACCTGTCAACCTGATTCGGACAGATCGTTAAAAATTAGTGTCGATTTCGTCGCGCTGCCGCTTGCCGCCGCCAGTGTCGGGAAGTTCACCACGCTGTAGGGGGCCGGGTCGTCGTCAT